>JAABUD010000071.1 GCA_011389555.1 Desulfotignum sp.
CACCATGGCATAGATGCAGACGATGGAGATGACCCGCTGCCAGTAAAGGCCCGGCATGAGAAGCGGCAAAGCCAGCAACCCTGCAATCAGAATAAACCGGGGGGCAATCAGGTAGGCCATCTCCCGCCAGGACATCAATGCGTACAGCCCTTCGGACCGGACCTTTATCCCCCGGTCGATGCGTTCTTTTCTTCTGTTTTCTTTGCTCATACCCTGTCCTCCAGTTCCTTTTGCTGGCCGAACAGGCCGGACGGTTTCAAAATCAGGGTCAGGATAATGGCCAGAAGGGCTACCACCATCTGGAAATGCGACCCCATGAACACCACACTCAGAATCTGGGCATACCCGATGATGAAGGCGGCAAAAAAAGCCCCCATCCAGGAGCCCAGGCCCCCCACAATGCACACGGCAATGGACATGATCAGCACATGGTACCCGGATTCCACCACAATGTTTCCCAGTGGCAGGATGGTGATGGCCGCCACCCCGGCCAGGACCGCACCGAACCCCATGGCCAGCATGGCCATGAAATCGGAATCAATGCCCAGCATGAGGGCGGCCCGCTCATCCTGGGCCATGCCCTGGAGGGCCAGGCCCAGTTTGGTGAAATGGGTGAACAACCACAGCCCCGCCACCAGCAGGATGCCGATCACCACCATCACGAGGCGGTGATAATCAACCGGCACCCCGCCAATGACCACCATGCCCTCCATGAACACGGGCAGGGTATAGGTCATACCCCGGAAACCACCGTAGCGCAGGCCCTCCAGAATGGCCAGGCCGATGGCATAGGAACTGATGATTTCCGAAATGTTCATACCCCGCACCCGGATCAGGACCAGGCGGTACATGAGAATGCCCAGAATCCCGTTAAAAGCAAGGGACAGCACAATGGCCAGCCCATAGGGCAGGCCCAGTTTCTGGAGCAGAGTCCAGGTGACGAACCCGCAGATGATGTACAGGGCACCATGGGCGAAATTGGGCACCCGGCTGATGCCGTATACCATGGCGAACCCCAGACCCATCAGGGCCAGGGACACGGAATTGATGGTCCCGTATACAAGAATTTCCATAACACGATTTTCCCCGGTTCAAGTGTCAAAAGAACAGTACAGCCGCTGGCCGCCTATTGATTCATCCTATTTATCCATCCAGGGCGGCAGCAGAATATCACCCCTGGCAATGCTTTCAGGATACACCACCACCCGTTTGCCGTCCTGCCACTGAAGGATGGAGCCGACAGCCCCTTCTTTGGGATCCGTGGATGGAATTACCTGGTGGGTTTTGGGATCAAACCGGACCCGGCCGTATACCCCCATCATATCGATCTGCTCCAGGGCGGTGATCACCTTGTCCGCATCGATGGTGCCGGCCCGCTCGATGGCATCCTTGAGGGCATATACCGCCATGTATGATGAGGAAGAACCCAGGCCTTCCGGTTCCACTCCCCATTTTTCCGCATACGCGTTGTAGAATTTCATGGTCCAGGGAGTGGCTTCGGACGGGGCGTTACCGGCATTGACCACGTTGCACAGGGTATATTCCCCCTTGCCTTCGGTGGCATCCCAGAAGCCGGGCTGCTCTGCTGCCGCCAGGGTGGAGCCGAAGGGCAGGGCCGGAATTTTCAGATCATACCACTGCTTGAGCAGAATGGCGCTTTCCGGCATGTCCATCCAGATGTTGATGATCTGGGATCCAGTGGATTTGGCTTTGAGCAGGGCCATGGAAAAATCAGTAGCACCGGTGGGAAAAATTTCCGTGCCCGTGACCTCGAATCCCTTGGAACCGGCCACCTTTCCCATGACTTCTGCTGCGCCTCTTGCATGGGACACATCCTGGGCCATGATGAACACCTTGGTTAATCCGTGCTCTTTTTTGAGATCAGCGAAATTGGCAATGATCTCGCCGATGAGATTCACAGCTTCCCCATGGATCCGGAAACAGTATTTGAATTTGTCGTAATTGGCTGCCACTGTTTTGTGATACTTCGGGGTGAGCACCCCGGAGGTGACAATGGACACCCGTTTGTGTTTGGACAGAAGTGACATGGCTGCCAGGGCCGCTTCGGACCGGTTGGGACCGCCCACGATAAAATCTGCATTCTTGTTGAGAATCAGCCGTTCCACCGCCATCAGTGCCTCGCTTACCGGCACCCCGGGTTCAAGATCCCGGGTATCGATCACCTCCACGGCAAAGGGCCGTTTTTCACCGCCCACAGACACACCGCCTTCTGCATTGATCTCCTCCACGGCCAGCCGGATGCCCCGTTCCGCAGCCCAGCCGTAAAGATAGGCAGTGGACAAAGGAGCCCCCAGAATAATGGGTTTCCGGGCCATTGCAGATCCTGAAAAAAAGAAAATTCCCGCTGTTGCCAAAAGGGCAAACCATACATGCAACCTGAAACGCTTCATACCTTTTCTCCTTATGCTGAAAACATCACCATGATTGGTCATGTTTTATCTGCATTTTTCCATAAGCAACGGCGAAGATCAGCAGCAGGCAACGTACCGGTTGAGAACAAAAGGCGCGGGCTGTTTATAACATCTGTTTTTTTATTGTTGACCTAATTATTCTTGCAAAGAATATACCGCACCCATATGAAGAAATAAAAATCAATGAATACGCTCCAGATTCCAAGGATTTATCTTTATTTTTATGCGAATCTACCTGAGGGGTGTCTCTGGTTACCCCAACATAAGTGGAAAAAATTCTTCCATGTATATGGAAAAAAATTTTCCACTTTTAACTCAGTCCGGACGAAGGCCGTATTTTTTAATTTTGCTGCGCAGAGTGGGCAAAGTGATCTGCAAAAGTTTTGCGGCCCGGGATTTATTCCAGGCAAGCTGGGAAAGGATTCTGCTTATATGGTTTTTCTCCACATGGGCCAGAGAAAATGCCTCCAGGCCCTGGACGGGTTCCAGCCTGTGCTGATCTAAAATCCGGTCAATATCATCTTTGAGCAGCACATTGCCCCGGCATCCCACCAGGGCCTGTACAATGGTATTTTCCAGTTCCCTGACATTGCCTTTCCAACTGTGCCTGTGCAGCCTTTGCATGACCCCGTCCTGGATTTTGGTCACATCGGTACCCAGTTCCCGGTTAATTTTGTTCAAAAAATGTTCCACCAGGAGCGGCAGATCAGAAAGCCGCTCTTTCAGGGGCGGCAGATTGATGGTAAACACTTTAAGCCGGTAATACAGATCTTCTTTGAACAATCCCTTGTCCACCAGTGTGGACAGGTCCTGGTTGCAGGCGGCCACAATCCTACAGTTGGATTTCAGAATACGGGTACCCCCCACTCTGGTATATTCTTTCCGCTGGAGAAACCCCAGAAGTTTTCCCTGAATTTTCAAAGGCAGCTGTGAAATTTCGTCCAGAAACAATATGCCGTTGCCGGCCAGTTCGATTTTGCCTCTCGTGGTCTGCTCCGCACCGGTAAAAGCGCCTTTTTCATGGCCGAAAAGTTCACTTTCAATAATGGTGTCCACCACGGCGGAGCAGTCAAACACGATAAACGGATCATCCTTGCACCCGCAATTTCTGTGAATGGCCTGGGCAGTGAGTTCCTTGCCAGTACCGGTATCACCCTGGAGCAGCACGTTCACCTGGCGGGTGCATACCAGACCCATCATTTTAAACACCTGCCGCATTTTTTCACTTCTGCCGATGATTTCCAGAGAACCGGCTGCATCTGAAAATACTTTCAATGACGGGGTTTTTTGATCAATTTCAATAATGCGGGCCGCCCGGTCCACGGCCTGTTCCACCTGGTCGATGTCCAGTGGTTTGTGGAGATAGTCAAATGCCCCGGTTTTCATGGCCAGGATGGTGGTTTCCATATCCTGAAACGCGGTGATCATGATAATTTTTGCAGGATATTCTTTTTTTACCATGGATTTCAATATATCCAGGCCGTTTGCATCAGGCAGCCTGATATCCAGGATCACCACCTGGGGGGCCTTGTTGTCAAACAGTACCATGCCTTTTGTCCCGGTGTCGGCGGTCAATACAGTCAATCCCTTTTCTTCAAAAAACATGCGCAGGGTTTCAAGAATTGACAGTTCATCGTCAATGACCAGAATCTTTGTCACAGTTCCCCACTTAAAATTTAAGTTATACGGATATACCGGAAAGTCGTATGTGATTTCCCGCTGGAAGTCAAGTATGCACCTGTCCGAAAATTTGTCATTGGGATATTTTTTGGGGGTATGATATAGTATTGGGCATGATGATGGTGCTGCAACCTGATAACGAATACTGGAAAAAATAACACAATAATCTGATAATGAAAAAAAAAATACTTGTTACCGCAACTGTCATTCTGATCTGCCTGACCGCTCTGATGGCCGGGCTCTACGGATACAGCCGCACAGACCATGCAAAAAATCTGCTGGTTGACCATATCAATACCCTGATCCCAGGCACACTGAAAGCAGAACAGATTGATGTGCTGGCTGGGGGATCATTTCTCCGTCTGGAAAACCTGCAGCTGCAGGATCCCCAGGGAAACACCTGCCTGGCATTTGACCTGCTCAAACTGGATATCCGGCTCAGCGCCCTGTTTGACAAGGTCCTGGAAATTCAGAACCTGCATATTGACCGGCCCAGACTGCATCTTACTGCTGACAGCAGCGGCAGAATAAATATTGTGGATGCCCTTGTTGCCGAGGATGCCACGCCTGAAGATATCCAGGATGATGACCAGGGCCCAGCCGGCATTCCTTTGAATGTAAAGATCAAAAAGGCCGGGATCACCGACGGCTCTGTGGTCTTTTCTGATCCTGAAAACACTGTTTCAGCCGCAGCCGTCACCGTTGAAATATCGGATGCCGATCTGATGCAGCAGACAGCTGCAATTTTTGTAAAAATCAGCGATATATCCCTGTCCAATGCCGGAACCGCCATTGATATCAAAACTTTTACAGCTGCCGGCGCCCTGAAAGAAAATGATATAAATGATATTTCCATTGACCTGGATTCAGACCTGGCAGTTCTCACAGCATCCGGATCTGT
>JAABUD010000072.1 GCA_011389555.1 Desulfotignum sp.
TAGATCCGGATCTCTGAACCGGCCTTGCAACCAGGATGTTATATTGCTTGTGATTTTTAAAAGAATGTCAGCACTGCCCGGCGTAAGTTTTTGCCATTGACCGTCAAAAAATTCATATTTGGTCAATTTTTTTCCATCCACAATCAAGATGGATTGAAACGGTTCCACAAATTCAAGCCTCAACCGGTCCGGTCGTTGAAATATGCAAAAGCCTTTCGAAATAATCGTTTCTGGAAAAACAGGAATGCTTTTTTCCTGCTCAAGCATTGTTTTCAATGTCCGGACCGTTGTAAAATTATTTTCAATCGTATCCAAAAGCGTATTCAGCTCACTTTCCGGCAGTTTTTTTTCCAGCTGACCGGCTATTGCAGAAGAAGTGATTGAAAACATAATAATAAATATGAAAATGGTCTGATAAATAATTCCCTGCATTTTTTACACTCAGCCTTCCCTGGGAGGATTGAATACTTTGATTCCGCCTTTGGCGATCTGCCTGTCTCCGATAGTAATGTCGGCTTCGATCAGTTTGAACGGGCCAATTTCATCAGTTTTGGTAGTCCGGATTTCAACTCGTTCGGTATCCTTTACCCGGTCATACCATGTAAAGGCATCTATAGTGGCCAGCATTCCGATACTTTTTTCCTTTCTATTTTCCAGTATGGCCTCGTATCCGATATGTGCCGCTGCTGTCTGGGCAACCGCTTCAACGAGCATGGTTTCCGACACCCAGCCGTTATGGCAGCCATAGGAATCGGGTGAAAACTGTGCACCTGAGCATGCTGTATCCGCATCAATCCTCTTGTACTGATCAATGAGGATCATGGGGTTCCTTTGGGGGATGATTCTTTCAATATTTTTGTAGAGTTTTTCTGCCATAAGCCTTGTTTAAACTTTTTTTTAAAAGTCAGCAGCCGTATTGTTCAAAATTTAGCCTTTCGGGTGATCAGATTCAGCCGTAAAGAACCCATGAAATGCTATTTCAATCTCTGATCCCAGGGTTACGGTCTATAACATCATTTCCCTGGGGATGATATTATCGGTATGAGACAGGATGTAGTCGGCAATAGTTTCCAGGGAGTTTAATATTTCGATGCTGGTTTCCCGGGGGGTAATCCGTACCCCGTATTTTTCCTGGATCATAACAAGAATCTCCACGGCATCCAAAGAGTCGAGGTCGAGAGGGGAGTCAGGCCCGATCAGGGGGGAGTCGGCGCGCATATCTTCAGGCGGGAGATCGTCTATCTGACAAACATCCATAATCGAATCAAGCAACTCTTTTTCTATTTCATTCATTGTTCTTCTATGCATACAATACAATACCCCACGCTAATATTCAAAACTTATTTTGATACATTCAATGGCCAAAAAAGTAAAGAAAAAATGCAATTTATTGTGATTTTGCAGAAAAAAAGAATCAAACAAACCACGTAGAATGGATCACGCCGTTTTTAAGATATAGAAACGGGCTATGATTAAATTTATTGCTGAAAAAACGAACAGACAGAGAATTTCAGGGTAGACAGACGAAAGATCTCCACCCCTGAGAATGATATCATGGAAGGCATTTTGAGCCCAGAACAAAGGGGACAGTAGGCTGAAAGGCTGTATATAGCCGGGCATGGCATAGACCGGAACCATGATCCCTCCCATGGCAGCAGCGATGACAATGGACACAGGTCCGAAAACGGTGGCCTGTTCATGGGACTTTAGCACTGTTCCCAGCATGATTCCATATCCTGCCGCAGAACAGATCGCACTCAGTAGGATCAGGTGAAATGTCATGATCTGCGGGCCGATAGCAAAAGGTGAGGTCCCGAAAAGAGGAAGAACAAACTTGCCAACCCCCAGTATCACGGTATACTGCCCGAAACTTACACAGATGTACGCAAAAATTTTCCCCAGAAGTATGGTGACATGGGATACCGGCATGGATTTAAGTTTCATCAGGGTGCCGGATTCCCGCTCTTTTATCAAGGAGGCTGACAAGGGGACCACGATGAAAAAAATCCCGAAAATAGTCCAGGCCGGGATATTCTGCTGAACTGCAGTGGGTGTTCGGATAAACCCCATATTACTAACGCTCTTTTCATCAATTTCGATGACACTTTCGTGGTTCTCAAATAACCGGTCATAAGAAAGTATCTCCTCTTTTTCAGGAAGATAAGATGCCATTTCCGGTGGAAATGAAGATAGAAGCCTGTCCGGCAGCATTTGAAAAAATAATTGCATTCTCAGTTCAAGTTCAATGCGCCGGGAAATACCTGCTACAATGCTCTGGATGGCTGTTCTGTATCCACCTTGGACGGTTGGATCAAAAAAGGTCTGGATTTTTGGTATAACTTGATCAATGGTTATTTTTCCTGCTTTTTCGGGGCTTAGTGCGGCCTTGATTTCTGCCCGACATTTTTTTTCAAGAGCCACTGTGAGTTCTTCAGGGATAACGATGCCGAATTGGAAGGTTCCATCAGCCACTTCCCGGTTGGTTTGGTCAATGGTCAAGGAGGTTCCGTCAATTTCTTTGACAAGAATGATGTTTCCGGACCGCTCCAACAGACCTTCCATTTTTTTTCCTATCCTGCCTTTGTCCATGTCAAGGAAGAGAATGCGGATGTCCGTATGTAAAAGGTTGTCCTGTATCAGTGTGATGATCAAGACCAGGAATGCCGGCATAAAAAAGAGCAACAGCAATCCGGTTTTATCCCTGCGCAGCAGCAACAGCTCTTTTTTTACTGAAATGAACAGCTTTTCCATAGGTCAATCCCTCAGTCTTTTTCCTGTGAGGGCAAAAAACAGGTCCGAAAGGTTTTTGCATCCCGGGGACTGCGCAACAAGCCGGCCCGGGTTGCCTTGGGCAATGATACGGCCTTTGTCAATGACGGCGATCCGTTTGCACAGTTTCTCAATTTCTTCCATGTAGTGCGTTGTGTAAATGATAGTCACCCCTTTTTTGTTTAAAATCCGCAGGTTTTCCATGATCAGGTTTCTTGACTGGGCATCAATTCCAACGGTGGGTTCATCCAGAAACAGAAGGCGCGGTCGATGCAGGATACCTGCCAGAAGATTGATCCTGCGCTTCATTCCGCCCGAGTAAGTCTCAACGCGCTGATTCGCCTTTGCGGACAGGCCGAACAACTTCAGGTAGCTGTCGATCTCTTTGTTCAGCCGTTTTTTTTCAATGCCGTAAAGGGTACCATAATAGCGTAGGTTTTCCCTGCCGGTCAGGCTGAGATACAGGGCGGGTTCCTGTGGAACAAGCCCTGTCAGTTTACGGATTTCACCGGCCTGGGTGCCAATATCCTTCCCGCAGATCTCAAGGGAGCCTGAAGATGGTTTCAACAGAGTTGCCGAAAGTGAAATTAGAGTAGTTTTCCCCGCTCCGTTAGGTCCGATCAGCCCGAACAGTTCCCCTTTCATGATATCAAGAGTGACTTGGTCCAGGGAAGGTATCAGAGCCCCTTTGTAGGTCAGGCTTAGATTTTTGGCAGATAATATGGTTCCTATGACACCCAACAGAACAGTTACTCCTTAAGCCGGGAGGGTCCGGCGGGTCTTATTTATACCTGTTCAATCAGTTCAGTATAAATACGTGTTTCCATGTCTGCACACTCGTTCAATATCCCTGCAAGGTCGTCATAAGTGTCGCCGTTTTTGGCCCGGCCCTTACAAATCCGGGCTCCTGAAGCGGCAAACGTACGCCACCGGTCCCCGGTGAACGTCATCTTTTGGGAAATCGTTTCCAGTGACTCGTTATCCAGGATGCCGGCTGCCTCCTGGAGGAAGGCCGCATATATGAACCTGAATCCCCCGCCACCGGTGCCGATCTCCTCCTGCATTCGTATAAGCTGGCTTAAATGAAGCTGCGCGTTCTCTTCGCCTAAGTGCTGGGGCCATCGCTTAAGTCTTTTGGCCAGAAATCGGATCCCTTTTACCCCGAAAAAAGGGATCGGTATTTTCAGCATCGTTTTGCATACCGATTGAATGGAAGATCTGATTGCATCCCTTATATCGGAGTTGCCGGGGATATTATCAAAAAAGTACATGGCGCCTTTGGGTGCAAGAGCACCTTTTGCGAATCTGGCTTTCATCAGATCGGGACCGGGACACCGGACAGGATTGTCAAAAACAGGATCACTGATTATATAATCTCCCTTATCTTTTCCGATGACTACAAGGTTGTGCATATTAAAGTGAAACCGGAAAGCAGGGGGAAAATATGGCAGCCAGAAAGCTCCGGTCTGACAACCTGTGGGTATCCCCTGCGCCAGTTTATCGTCAAGAGCGTCCATCGCTTTTTTGGGATTTCTGAATTTTTTTTTGACAACGGTAACGCCCAGCCGCTGTGTCACCCGTTTGAATATTTCTCCTGTCCGACAACGATAGGTGGTTAAAGGTAGTCTGTCAATACGGATAAAAGGCATGTAGCCGAAAAACAGACCTTCACCGATGCCGAAAGCAAGGGCTTCCGAACAGTCAATACCGTAATGGTATAAAAGGTTTGACGCGACCCCGCTTTCGCAATGGGCTGACTGCCTGTGGATGAAATCGATTTGGTTTTTTTCTGTGGTCATTATAATAGATCAACGTTTTCTGGTTTTGACAGCGTTAAAATCAAGTTTGTCCGGGATGGATTTCAGTTCATCAATGGAAATTTCAAACAGTCTTGCATATTTTTCTAGAATAGACGGTTCCAGCCTCCGGAAAACGCCCGGCTTCAAATGTCGTTTGACCCGCCAACCCGCAATTGAAACATATTTGGACAGTAGACCCGTATCCATCTGATTGGCCGCCATATGGAATGCCAGGGGACTGAGTTTGTCATGAGCAACCTTGTGGTAAACAGTCTCAATCTCTTTGAAGATTCTCTCCCATGCCTTTTGATTGACGATGTTTTTCGGGACCCAACCAACGCTCTTCACCATCTGATACCGCCCTTTTCCATCGACGGCATAACTGATTTCATGACCGTGTTCACCAATCATGCCGTTTTCTTGGGGAACATCTTCAA
>JAABUD010000073.1 GCA_011389555.1 Desulfotignum sp.
AATATTTAAAATAAATGCTGCGCTTCACCCCCCGGTGAGCATTTTGTTCGGCGGGAAGCGATGCTTGTTGATAGTGTAGGTCATAGGCGCCAAATTATCACAATAAGGAGATTATCGGTCATGAATATTGAGTTGGATAGAGAGGAAGACGGCAGGTGGATTGCCGAAGTGATAGATCTACCTGGTGCCATGGCTTACGGCGCAACACGGGAGGAAGCCGTTGCAAGGGTTAAAGCCCTTGCCCTTCGAATTTTGGCTGATCGTGTAGAGCACGGGATAGCTGTTCCTGAGATAACACAAGTCTTCGCACTTTTGACCCGGCCTGAAAAAAAACAGGACCGGCAAAACAAGACGGTTAGATCTGTTTTACCGGTCTTCTGAAATCTTTATTCCTTTCAGTCTGTCTGGTGATGAGGTCTCCTACACCAGGTGCTCTGCAACCAGTTCGGCGATATCTCTGGTTTTTACCTGTTCATCCTTGTCCAGTTCCTTCATACCGTCCTCGATCATGGTCAGGCAGAACGGGCAGCCTACTGCCACGGTTTCCGCTTTTTCATCCACGATCTCTTTTGAGCGCTCCACATTGATGCGGGTGCCGATGGTTTCCTCCATCCACATACGGCCCCCGCCGGCACCGCAGCAGAAACTTTCCGAACCGTGGCGGGGCAGCTCGGACAGGCCCTGGTTGGACAGACCGCCCAGAATGGATCTGGGGGCATCATAGATCTCATTGTACCGGCCCAGGTAGCAGGGGTCATGGTAGGTGAGCACACCGGCCAACGATTTTTTCACCCTGATTTTACCGTCCGCAATCAGCTGGTTGATGAAATCGGTGTGGTGGATCACCTCGTAGTGGCCTCCCATCTGGGGATAGTCATGCTTCAGGGTGTTCAGGCAGTGGGGACAGGCGGCAATGATCTTTTTCACCTTGTACCCGTTGAGCACCTCGATGTTTTCGGTGGCCATCATCTGGTACATCATCTCGTTGCCGGACCGGCGGGCAAAATCCCCGGTGCATTTTTCCTCTGTGCCAAGAATGGCAAAATCCACCCCGGCGGCCTTGAGAATTTTCACTAAGGCCTTTGACACCTTCTGGGTTCTGTCATCAAATGATCCGGCACACCCCACCCAGAGCAGATATTCCACGTTCGGGTCATCAGCCATGAGCTTGACATCCAGGCCCTCAGCCCAGTCTGCCCGCTTGTCATACCCGATACCCCAGGGGTTGCCGTTCCGTTCCAGGCCCTTGAAAGCGGTGTTGAGTTCCTCGGGATATTCCCCCTGCATCAGGGTTTGGCCCTGGCGCATGGCAATGATCCGGGGCACATGCTCGATGGTAACCGGACACACCTGTTCACAGGCCCGGCAGGTGGTACAGGCCCACAGGGTATCCAAAGCGATCACCTCTCCCACCAAAGCTTTTTCAGGTTTGAACACCGCCATCTTTTCCTTGGTTTTGGCATCCGCTTCAGCATCTCCGGTCAGGGTTTTGGCCAGTTTGGCCCGGAGGATCAGGTTGTCGGCATTGGCGTAAAGCTCCGCCTTGAGGGTATCATTGAAATCATGCAGGTTCAGGGGCTTGTCCGTGACATAGGTGGGGCACACCTCCTTGCACCTGCCGCACTCGGTGCAGGTGTAGAGATCCAGCCCCTGTTTCCAGTTGAGCTGGTGCAGGTGGTTCACACCCAAAGTCTCGTCCTCCCATACTGATTCATCCTCCAGATCCAGCAGCCTGATCTTTTCATGGGGATAGCCCAGGTGTTTAAGGAACACATTGGGCAGGGAGGTGATGACATGAAAATGCTTGCCCAGGGGCAGAAGGTTCAAAAAGGTGAGCTGGGTGATGATATGGACCCAGAACATCAGCACCATGAACCGTTCCAGGCCCACAGGGGAAAACCCGGATATCACATTCCCGGCCGCAATCGTTACCGGCGTCCAGAGAAATTCCTGACCGAATGTCGGATTATTGAAATAATGGAGGCCGCCCGGGTTGCCGTGGGCGGTGATGAGCATGAACCGGGCCCCGTCATACAGCAGATCCGATACCATCAATATCCCGATGAGGCCCAGTACCAGATAGGCTTCCCAGGTGTTGTGGAGCCGGGGCGGTTTTACCACCATGCGGCGGTAAAAGGCATAGATCACCATGATAAGGACAATGCCTTCCATGACATCCTTCAATGTCAGGTAAAGGTACCCCAGAATGGAGGATTCCCCCAGCAGCGGCAGCTGGAATCCATGGACATAGCCTTCGCCGTAAAGGGTGATGGACCTGATAAGCAGCACACAGAATCCCCAGAATATCAGGGCATGCATGATCCCGGATGCCCGCTCTTTTTTCCGCCCCACCAGGCGTTTCTGGCCCAATGCAATGACCACCATGTTTTTCAACCGGTCTTTGATATGGTTGAACCGGTCAGCTGGTTCCAGGGCCATCAACAAAAGGATTCTCTGGTACATGGTCCGACCGAAAACAGCCAGACCCACCGCAAGTACAAGTGTCATAAACAGGGGACTCATCTCTACCTCATGCACAAATTTTGGGTTTGGGGCGCTCAGGCCCGTATTTTTTTAATTTCTTCTTTGAGCAATGGTACCACATCAAACAGGTTCCCGACAATCCCAAAATCCGCCACATTGAAAATTGGTGCTTCCGGATCCTTGTTCACCGCCAGAATCACCTTGGCGCCGTTCATGCCTGCCAGATGCTGGATAGCGCCGGAAATGCCCACGGCCACATACAAAGACGGGGCAACGATCTTTCCTGTCTGGCCCACCTGCTTGTTGTGGGCCATCAACCCGGCATCCACCATGGCCCGGGAGGAACCGAACCCGGCGGCCAGGTCATCCGCAAGATCTTTTACCAGATCCACACCAGCCTGGTCTTTGGCACCCCTCCCAACGGACACCACAATATCCGCATCTGCCAGATCGATCTCTCCGGAGGCATCAGAGATCAATTCTTTGACCACGGCAGCCATGTCTTTTTCCGGGGGATCCAGGGTGACCACGTTTTTGGTACCGGTCACTTCCGGATCCGCTTCAAAGGCCCCGGCCCGCACCACCGCCACCAGTCTGGGCGCGTTGATTTTCACCTTCTGGAGTACCTTGTTGGCAATGGCCGGCCGCACGATATGCACATCATCCCCGTCCATGGTCACATCAATGATTTCAGTGGCACAGGCTGCTTCCAGCTGCACCGCCACCCTGGGGGCGGCTGCCTTGCCGGTTTCGGAAAACCCGAACCAGACCATGTCTGCGGAAAACGCCTTGGCCGCATCCACCACAGCCGCAGCAAAGGGGGCTGCGGAAAATATCTCCAGAGACGGATCATCTACGATATACTGGGTATCTGATCCTGCCGCAGCCAGCTGGGGGGCCAGCTCTGCCACATTGCTGCCCACGGCCACAGCAGCGGTATCGGCACCCAGGGCCCGGGCCTTTGACAACAGTTCGGCAGTGCTTCCCTTAAGCACGCCCTGCTTGATATCTGCAACTACAAGTATATTTGTCATAATCACTATCCTTACAATTTGATATGGGTATGATGTTTGGTATCAGTATTTTTGTGCATGCTGTAAACGGACGTCATATGGTCACATATGGTCAGCGTGCGGCTACAAAACCTTTGCCTCATTTGCAAGCAGCTGCACCACCCGGGCGGTGATATCGGCCGGATCACCTTCAAATTTCTGTCCGCCCTTGCGTTTTTGTACGGGCATGAATTCCACAACCTCGGATGCGGGTGCGGTGCCCCCGATCTCTTCAAAAGAGGTACCAAGGCCGGCCAGGTCCATGACAGTGATTTTCTTTTTCTTGGCCATCATGATGCCCCGCATGGCCGGCAGCCGGGGTTCATTGATGCTGTCACTCACCGTTATCACGGCAGGCAGGGTCACATCGACAATTTCCGTGCCTGCATCCCCCAAGCGGGACACCTGGATGTGGGTGTCATCGGTCACTTTGATCTCGATCACATTGCTGACACAGGGAATGCCCAAAAATTCACCCAGCATGATGCCGGCCTGGCCGGCGTCCGTGTCCTGGGCCTGTTTACCGGCGATCACCAGGTCATAACCCCCTGCCTCATATACTTTCTGGAGCACCTTTGCAAAGGTGGGGGAATCGGCTTTTGCAAGGGCTGGATCATCGATGTGAATGGCATTGTCGATGCCCATGGCATAGCATTTGCGGATGATATCGGTATTGTCTGTGCTGCCCAAAGATACCAGGGTGGTTTCCGCCTTGTGGGCCTCCTTGAGCTGGACAGCAGCTTCCACTGCATTTTCATCCCAGGCATTGATCACATATTGCAGCCCTTTTTCCACAATGGCGCCGTTTTCCACATGGATATTCAATTCCACATCAACGACTTTTTTCACAGTTGTCAGAATTTTCAATGGTTCCTCCTTATATTTGTCTCATAATATTTGTCTCATATCCGGGATTGCGCCTGTTTTTCAGGATATCACCCGCATGTTGTTATTATCCCGGATAATCCGGTTTTCACCGCATACCACCATAAGCTGGTCGGTTCCTGTGGGAAAGGCCAGGGTCATGTTCAATGCGGCCCCCATCCGGGCAGCCAGGGCCGTGGGCCGGGAATTGGAGATCATCACCGGAATCTTTGCCCGGGCCGCTTTCTGCACCAGTTCATAGCTGATCCGCGAGGACAGCACCAGAATCCGGGCCCGGTCCAGGGCGTGATCCAGAAAAGCCTTTCCAATGGCTTTGTCCAGACCGTTGTGCCGGCCCACATCTTCTGCAAATGCCAGTATATCACCTGTTTTCCCGAACAGCAACGCTGCATGGGAACCCCGGGTGCGCTGGTAAAATTTCTGATTTTTTGACAATGCTGCAATACAGTCAAAGGCCTGGTGCAAAGAAAAAGTGAACCCGTCCGGGGCCGGCTGCACCGCCGACTGAATGTCTCTGAGCATCTCCTTGCCGCAGATACCGCAGCTGGTCTGGCTGATAAATCCTTTTCGTTTAAGAAGGT
>JAABUD010000074.1 GCA_011389555.1 Desulfotignum sp.
AGGAAACGGCCAAGAATGAAGGGTGCACAATCAAAGGCGTCTGCGGCAAACCGGAAGAGACAGCGGATCTCCAGGACCTGCTCATTTATGTGTGCAAGGGCATCTCGGTTTTCGGCGAAAAATTGCGGGAAAAAGGAACAGTGGACAAAGAGGCGGGCCGTTTCATCTGCAAGGCCCTGTTCACCACCATCACCAATGTGGCCTGGGACGACGAGGTGATCGTCGAGCGGATCAAGGAGGCCCTCAAGGTCCGGGAAGCGGTCAAGGCCCGGCTGGGAGGCGACCTGCCTGATCCACTGCCGGACTGCGCGACCTGGTCGTCCGAGGACAAGGAGGCAATGAAGGCCAAGGCTTTGTCCGACGAGATGCGCATCACGGCCCAGGAAAATGAGGATGTACGTTCCCTCCGTGAACTCCTCACCATCGGGAGCAAGGGGGTCGCCGCCTATGCCGAGCATGCCGCCATCCTGGGGCAGGAGAAAGACGATATCTACGGCTTTCTCATGCAGGCCCTGGCTTCAACCAGCAAAAATCTTTCCGTGGACGAGATGGTGGGACTGGTCATGAAGGCCGGAGAGACCGCGGTTAACACCATGGCCCTCTTGGATCAAGCCAATACCGAAGCCTATGGCCATCCCGAGATCACGGAAATCAACATCGGGGTGGGTACAAATCCCGGAATCCTGATCAGCGGTCACGATTTGAAAGACATGGAGGAGCTGCTCAAGCAGACCGAAGGCACCGGAATCGACGTTTACACCCATGGAGAGATGCTCCCGGCCAACTGCTACCCGGCCTTCAAGAAGTACGAACACTTCAAGGGCAACTACGGAGGTTCCTGGTGGGAGCAGAACAAGGAGTTTGAATCCTTTAACGGCCCTATTGTCCTGACCACCAACTGCCTGATTCCCATCAAGAAAGACAACTCCTATCTGGATCGGCTCTTCACCACCGGTGTGGCCAATTACCCCGGGGCCGGGCATATTGCGGACAGATCAAACGGCGGGAGCAAGGACTTCGGTCCGGCCATAGCCATGGCCAAGACCTGCAAGGCGCCGGAGGCGATTGAATCCGGTACAATCATGGGCGGGTTCGCCCACAACCAGGTCCTGGCCCTGGCGGACAAGGTGGTGGAGGCGGTCAAATCCGGAGCCATCAAGCGCTTCATCGTCATGGCCGGCTGCGACGGCCGCCATAAATCCCGGGGCTACTTCACGGAGGTGGCGGAAAACCTGCCGCAGGACACGGTCATTCTTACCGCGGGCTGCGCCAAGTACCGCTACAACAAACTGGACCTTGGCGATATCGGGGGCATTCCCCGGGTCCTGGACGCCGGGCAGTGCAACGACTCCTACTCCCTGGCCGTGATCGCTCTGAAGCTCAAGGAGGCCTTTGGCCTGGAGAACATCAATGAGCTGCCCATTTCCTACGACATCGCCTGGTATGAGCAAAAGGCCGTGGCCGTCCTCCTGGCCCTGCTCAGCCTGGGGGTGCAGGGCATTCGCCTGGGACCGACCCTGCCGGCCTTTTTGTCCCCCACCGTGGCCCAGGTCCTGGTGGACAAGTTCGGCATCAAGCCCATCGGCAGCGTGCAGGAGGACATTGATGCCATGATGGCCGGGAAATAAGGTTTGATGCGATCATTCATGTACCGTTTCTTCCGACGGGTCCTGCTGGTCGTGCCCATTGGGCTGGCGCTGGCGGTTTCAGCTTACCTGGTGATGCACCGAGCAGGACCCGATACACAATCCGAAGAGGAATCGGTTCGGACCCTGCGGGTAATCGAGGCTCCCCTTGTGGACCTGGTCCCCAGAGCAACCGGCTATGGCCTTGCCGGTCCGGGGCAGGTCTGGGAAGCGGTGGCCGAGGTCAAGGGCACGGTGCTGACCGTGCACCCCCGGCTGGATTCCGGGGAGATGATCGAGGCTCAAAGCGTGCTCCTGCACATCGATCCCTCGGAATACGAACTGGCGGTGGCCCGTCTGGAGGCCGGGATCGAGGAGACCCAGGCCAAGATTTCCGAACTGAGCGAAGAAAAAGCAAACGCACAGCAACTGCTGAGCATCGAAAGACGATCTCTGGAACTTGCCAAAAAGTCTCTGGAGCGCAAGCGTACGGCGCTGAAAAAAAATGCCGTAACCCCGTACGAGGTGGATCGAGAGGAAAGAGATTTTCTGCAGCAGCAACAACAGGTCCGGCAGCTGGAAAACACGCTCGCCCTTATACCGTCACGGCAAAAAACCTTGCAGGCCGCCCTGGCCGTTAACCGGGCCAATCTGGAACAGGCCAGGATCGATCTTGGAAAAACCACCATAAAAGCTCCCTTTCAGTGCCGTCTGGCTGAGCTTGACATTGAAGAGGGACAATTTCTGCGCGCCGGCCAATCGCTTTTCAAGGCCCACGGCACCGGGGTGACGGAGATTGAAGCCCGATTTCGACCCGAACAGCTCCGCAACCTTTTGAGCAGGCAGAAACGCGGCCGCTTCCAGCCGGGACTGGGAACGGACACCTTCAAACAGCTGTTTCAGGATGTTGATGTGCTGATCCGCCTGGATAGCGGGGAGTGGGCCGCGCAGTGGCAGGCCCGGATCGATCGGATCAGAGAGTCAGTCGATGCAAAGACCCGGGAGATGAAGGTCGTGGCCGCGGTTGACCGCCCTTATGAAAAAGCGATTCCAGGTCTGCGCCCGCCTTTGACGGCCGGGATGTTCTGTCGGGTGACCCTCAGCGGCCCTGTGCAGCCCGAGCGGATTGTTCTGCCCCGGACTGCTGTGCAGGAAGGAACCGTGTTCATCCTTGATCAGCAGCAACGGCTCCGGAAACAACAGGTCACCGTGGATTTCGCCCAGTCGGATTTTGTGGTGATCCAATCCGGACTCTCCGGCGGTGAAACCGTGGTGGTTTCCGACCCTTCCCCGGCCATTGCCGGCATGAAAGTCTCGGCAGTGGCGGATGAGGGTCTCAGACAACGCCTTTTGACCCTAAGCCAGGCCGGGAAAGCAGACCAATGATCCGCTTTTTTACCGGGCATCCTACGGCAGCCAACCTTTTAATGCTCGTCTTTCTGGTTGCCGGCGCGTTCAGCCTGCCGCATATCCTGCGCGAGACCCAGCCCGATTACGCCCCCACAGAAGCCGAAATCCGCATCCGCTATCCCGGCGCTACGGCCGAAGAAGTCGAAGAAGTGATCTGCAGGCGGGTAGAGGACTCCATTGACGGCATCAGTTTCGTCCGGGAAGTCCGGTCCGATGCCAGGGAGGGCTTTGCTTCGATCATTGTTGAAATGTCTTCGGACGGGGATATACAGACCTTTCTGCGGGACATCGAAACCGAGGTCGAGGCCCTGGACGATTTCCCGGCAGGAGTTGAAGAGCCCGTCATATCCGAACTCGGCCGGACCGATCCGGTCATGTCCCTCCTGATATCCGGACCGCTGAGCGTTCCGGATCTCAAGGCCTATTGCCAAGGACTACAGGACCGGATGCAGGAAGCCGGAATTTCCCTGGTCGAAATTGAGGGGTTTTCCGAGCATCAGCTGAGGATATCCCTGTCTGATGCAGTCCTGCGAAAATTCGGACTCAGCGTCGCACAGGTCGCGGAACGCATTTCCGCCCAAAGCAGGGATACGCCTTTGGGAAGCATAGAAACCCGCGAAAAAAATATCCTGATCCGCTTTGCCGACCAGCGCACCACACCCGAGGCCCTTGAACGGCTGGTCATTTTCGCCGGTCCTGAAGGCGGTGAGGTGCGACTCGGAGACATCGCACAAGTCGAAGATACCTTTGAGCTTGATGAAGAAAAGATCAGCACGGCCGGAAAGCGAAGCGCTCTTGTCAACATTGAAAAAACAAAAGCCCAGGACTCCATCCGGGTGGCTCAGAAGGTCAAGGCCTTTATCCGGGGCGAGCAGGCCCGCCATCCGCAGATGAAACTGACTGTCACCCAGGACCAGACCGGCATACTGACAGACCGGCTGGGAATGCTTATCAGTAACGGCGTCCAGGGCCTGCTCCTGGTGTTTGCCGCCATGTGGCTGTTTTTCAATGTTCGGATCTCTTTCTGGGTGACCATGGGCCTGCCGGTCTCTTTTCTGGGGGCGTTTATTCTTGTGCCGCATCTGGGCCTGTCCATCAACATGTTCACCATGGTCGGCATGCTCATGGCCCTGGGGCTGCTCATGGACGATGCCATCGTGATTGCCGAAAACATCATGGCCCACCGGCAGGCGGGTGAATCTCCGGTGGAGGCGGCGGTGCGCGGCACACAAGAGGTGGCGGCAGGGGTGATTGCCTCGTTTATCACAACGATCTGCATCCTGGGTCCCCTGGCCTTTATCGAGGGTCAGATCGGAAAGGTGCTGCGGGTGGTGCCCATGATGCTGATCCTGGTGTTGGCCGTCAGCCTGATAGAAGCCTTCTGTATCCTGCCTGCGCATCTCAATCACGCCATGCACGGTTTTGATCCGAACAGCCCAAACCGCTTCCGCCGCCGATTCGATTCAATTTTCAGCCGGCTTCGGGATGGTTTGCTGGGCGGAACCGTCACAATTCTTCTGCAATGGCGATACCTGTTTGTATCCTGCGTTATCGGGATCTTTATCCTCTCCCTGGGCCTGGTGGCCTCGGGCAAGATCAAATTCCAGGGCTTTCCCGAGCTGGAAGGAGACCTGATTCTGGCCCGCCTGCTGCTGCCCCAGGGAACGCCTTTAGCAAAAACAGAATCCACGGTTTCCGAAATCATGGAGGCCCTTAAGCAGACCAATCAACACTTCAAACTCCAACAGCCGGAAGAGCAGGATCTGGTTCAAAACGCTTATGTCCAATACAATCTGAACAGCGAAGCCTTTGAAAACGGGCCGCATGTGGCCACCATCA
>JAABUD010000075.1 GCA_011389555.1 Desulfotignum sp.
TGCTGGCTGGGCTGGTATTCCAGGCAGATGATCTTTTTCACCAGGGTTTCATAGGCTTTTACAGCCAGGGGCTGTTTGGGAATTTTCTGTACTTTTAACGGTTTCCCCATATACAATGCCCTTTTTATCTATCATTAACAATAAATGTTGTGGCCAGTAAAAATATACTTGACATAGATTCAAAATATATGTCAAGTATTTTTATAAATAACGACCATGCCCTGACGGGGACAACAAAATGTGAAAGCTGTTAGCTGAGTACTGAGTACTGATGGCTGACGGCTTTCACATAAATTATGCGGTATACAACATTGACCTAAATACAAAAAAGGGAGATAATCATGGACAATACCATTCACACCGTTACCTCACCGGTCATGGGTACCTTTTACCGGTCATCTGCACCGGATGCGCCCCCGCTGGTGGAACCAGGGCAAACGGTTAAATCTGAAGACATCGTCTGCATGATAGAATCCATGAAAATTTTTACCGAAATTCGATGCGGCCGGGCCGGGGTGGTGAAAAAAATCCTGGTGGAAAACGAGGAGCCGGTCATGAAGAACCAGGCCTTGATGGAAATCGAGCTGGGTGGCACAGTATGACATTCAAAAAAATTCTTGTTGCCAACAGAGGGGAAATTGCCCTGCGGGTCATCCGAACCTGCCGGGAAATGGGAATTAAAACCGTTGCCGTGTATTCTGATGCAGACATGGACAGCCTTTCTGTCAAACAGGCGGATGAGGCAGTGCATATCGGCCCGGCGTTGAGCCGGAAAAGCTACCTGAACCAGGATGCCGTCATTGCGGCGGCCCGGGATACCGGTGCAGATGCCGTCCACCCGGGATATGGATTTTTGTCTGAAAGTGCCTCCTTTGCCCAGGCCTGTCATGACAATGGGATCATCTTTATCGGCCCGTCCAGCCGGACAATAGCCAGGGCCGGTGACAAATCAGCAGCCCGGCAGATCCTTATCAAAATGGGTATTCCGGTCATTCCGGGCAGTGAGGATGTGATCGCAACCCCTGAGGCAGCGTGTGATGCAGCAGATCAGGTGGGATATCCGGTGATCCTCAAGGCTGCCGGCGGCGGAGGCGGACGGGGTATGCGCATAGCCAGGAGCCGGCAGGACCTGCTTGGCGCATTTTCCGTGGCATCTGCCGAAGCCGGAGCCGCATTCGGCAACCCGGCCCTGTACCTGGAAAAATATATTGAAAAGCCCCGGCATATCGAGATCCAGATCCTGGGAGATCATTTCGGCAACTATGTCCATCTCGGAGAACGGGAATGCAGTATCCAGATGCGGTACCAGAAACTCATCGAAGAGGCCCCCTCCTTTTTTGTGGATGACACCCTGAGAGAGCAGCTGGGCAGCGCAGCCATCCATATTGCCAAAGCCTTTGATTATACCAATGCCGGCACCATGGAGTTTCTGTTGGACAAGGACAAAAATTTTTACTTCATGGAGGTGAATGCAAGGGTCCAGGTGGAGCATCCGGTTACAGAACTGATCACCGGCATGGATATTGTCAGAAAACAGATCGACATTGCCGCCGGAAAAGAACTGGGCCTGGCCCAGGCAGATATCCTTCTGAACGGCTGGGCCATGGAATGCCGCATCAATGCATCGGATCCGGAAGATAATTTTATGCCCTCTCCCGGGGAAATCACCTCGGTGATTTTCCCCGGCGGTCCCGGCGTCCGCCTGGACACCCATATTCATGACAGGTATATGGTCACCCCTTTTTATGATTCTCTCATCGGCAAACTGTGTGTGTGGGCACCGGACCGTTTCCAGGCTGTCCGCCGCATGAAACGGGCCCTGGATGAATTTGAGATCACCGGGATTGCCACCACCATTGACTTTTATAAAAAGGTGTTTGAAAATAAACAGTTTCAAGACGGGAATATTGATACCCATTTTCTGGAACAGATGGACAATTTGTGACACGCTGCCCTTATGCCAATAACGGCCATGCCCTGATGACTACTACCATTACCATCCGTCGGCACCAACGGTTAAAGGAATTGCAACATGAAACTGGAACCTTTCAGGCTTGAACGCTACTTTGCACAACATGAATTTTCCGCCCCTTATCTGCTGTGCACCTCGGATTGTGAAACCATGGAGCTGCAGGAGCTGCTTGCACTTGCTCCCGGTGCACTGGAACGGTTCCTGTCGCTGCGGCTCGGCTACACAGAGTCATCAGGTGATCCCGGACTGCGGCAGGCGGTTGCAGGATTGTACGAAAATATAACCGCCGATCACGTGCTTGTGCATGCCGGGGCAGAGGAAGCGATCTTCAATTTCATGAATGTGGCCCTCGACTCCGGGGATCACGTCATCGTGCACGGGCCCTGCTACCAGTCTCTTGCTGAAGTGGCCCAAAGTATCGGTGCTAAAGTTTCCCAATGGCGGGGTGATCCTGCCCACAACTGGGAACTGGATCTTGGGGTGCTCAGGAAACTGCTGACCCCCCGGACCAAAGTGGTGGTAGTCAATTTTCCCCACAACCCCACCGGTTTTCTGCCCGGCCCTGAATTCCTCCACGCACTTTCAGCGCTTTCCGAAAAGCACGGTTTTATCATTTTTTCCGATGAAGTGTACCGGGGCCTTGAAGTGGATCTGTCTGACCGCCTGCCGGCTGCAGCCGATATCAATGATCGGGCCGTGTCTCTGGGTGTCATGTCCAAAACATTCGGCCTTGCCGGTCTGAGAATCGGCTGGGTTGCTACCCGCAACACCCGTATTTATAATGAAATGTCTGCATTCAAGGATTACACCACCATCTGTAACAGTGCGCCAAGCGAGTTTCTGGCCACCATTGCGTTACAGAACGCCGGTAAAATCGCTGAACGCAACCTCCGGATCATTCACAACAACCTCGATCAACTGGACCGCTTTTTTACAAACCATGCCGATCTGTTCCAGTGGTATCGGCCAAAAGCCGGATCAGTTGCGTTTCCCCTTCTGCTGAAAGGAAGGGTGCAGGCGTTCTGCACGGATCTTATGGAAAAAGCAGGCATCCTGCTGTTGCCGGGAACCCTTTACAATGACGGCTCCAATGCTTTTCGCGTTGGTTTCGGCCGAAAAAATGTGCCGGAAATTCTCGGCAAATTCGATGCATATCTCAAAGAAAATACCCCTTAAGGATCATTGCGCGCAATTCCACCCGGGGGCCCGTATAGCGCAGATTTTTTTATGAATAAAAACCGCATCATGCGCCTTAACAGGTCGCGTTCCTGCGATTCCGGATCCCACAAGAAAAATATCCATTAAACAACGCTATTGTTAACTGTCTTTAATCATAGAGATTCAAATATGTTTTCATTTTTATTCCAAACTGGCATATGATTTGCAAATTAATTTCAGAGACGGTATCAACAAGTGGCTGTTTCACTTCTAAAAAGTGAAAGAAAAAAAACGTTGAAAAAATACTGATTGTTAAAGGATAGATCTCATGCCCTTATTTGATTTTATATGCAATGACTGCGGCCGGACCAGCGAACTGCTCATCGCAGGTACCGGAGATGAACCCAGGTGCACCGCCTGCGGAAGCATGAACCTGGGCAAACAGATATCTGCCCATTCCGCCATGTCCGGCCCTGTGAAAATGAGAAAACCAGGACTGGGCGATACTGCCTGCTGCGGCGCGACGCCCGGACAGGCTGCCGGATGCGCAGGACCAGGAAGCTGTTGTGGCAAGGCGTTCTGACCATGGACAAACTGGATGCATTTCTGGATAATCTCCAGAACGAAATTTTCGAAGAGGCCAGGCAGGCCCTTGGGGAAAAAGGATTCCTTCGGTGGCAAAACCCAAGGTTCTGCGGCCGGATGGAAAATCCCGACGGCCATGGCTGTGTTACCGGGGAATGCGGCGACACCATGGAAATCTTTTTACAGTTTCAGAGCAACCGGGTATCGCATGCCTCCTATGTCACAAATGGATGCGCCTCCAGTTCCATCAGCGGTTCCTTTGCTGCCGAACTGACCCTGGGAAAAAATCCGGATGAACTCACCGATATTACGGATGAAACGGTCCTGGAAACCATCGGCAGATTACCGGAAAAGGACCAGCACTGTGCCGGCCTTGCCGCAAGAACAGTCCAGGAAGCACTGAACGATTACATGATCCGGCAGCTCAATAATCGGTCAGATATGCAGGATCCATGTCCAGGGTCAGATGATCCCCATCCATGAGCCGCACAGACAATCCATGGATTTTGGGAAGTTCATATCTGAAAAAATAGTGCATGGCAAACAGCTTGCCCCGGTAAAACCGTTCCTCTTTTCTGGAAGGGTTTGCAGCCAGTGCCTTTTCTGCAGCGATCCCCTGGATCAGCCACTGCCAGGAAATCACGATCAGCCCGAAAAATTCCAGAAACAGGGCGGCATCCGCTAAAAAGGCATCAATTTTCCCTTCTCCGGCAATTGTAAAGCAGACTCCGGCCACGGTCTCAAGTTGTTTTTTTGCATCTGTCAGGGCCTGAACCGCATGTGCCAGTCCGGGAAATGGGTGTGCCGCCTGAATGGAATGATCAAGCTCAGCCAGAAACAGGAGCCCGGCTTTTCCATTTTTCATTACCAGTTTCCGGCCCAGAAGGTCCATTGCCTGTATGCCGGTAGTCCCTTCATGGATGGGATGAATCCGGATATCCCGCAGATACTGTTCCACCGGAAAATCCTCACAATACCCGTATCCCCCGAAGCACTGTATGGCGCTGCTGGTGGCCAGAAATCCGTATTCAGAGGGAAATGTTTTGGCAACCGGTGTCAACAGATCCAGCAGCAGCTGGTACCGTTCCTTTTCATCCCC
>JAABUD010000076.1 GCA_011389555.1 Desulfotignum sp.
GGCCAATCAGGTCATGGATGCCCTGAATCTGGATAATTATGAAACCGCGCGGTTCACCATGGAAACCCTGCACCAGTACCTGGTGTCCGCCGATCCGGTTGTGGGTTTTTCCCATGTTCCTGCTTCGGCCCGGGGTCATTATCAGCGCCAGGGCCGGAAAATGCCGGACCTGGTGGCCCATGCCAATGTTCTGGGGCGGCTGATGTGTACCGGGGATCATCCGGATATCGGTATGCTTCATGACGGGTATCTCAAGCTGTATCAGCTGTCCAGTCCGGTTTTAAATTTTGACTGTATCCTGCTGGACGAAGCCCAGGACATCAACCCGGTGGTAAGTGCCATTGTCCTGTCCCAGGTCAAATCGGACCGGCCTGAAAAAAAACCGGCCATTATCGTGGTAGGAGACAACCACCAGCAGATCTACAGCTTCCGGGGTGCCAAAGATACCCTGAAAACGCTTGCGGCCCACCAGACCTGTTATCTGACCCAAAGTTTCCGGTTTGACAACAACATTGCCAAAGCCGCCAATATGGTGCTGTCTGTCTTTAAAAAGGAGACCCGGCAGCTCCGGGGCACGGCTTACCCGAATAAAAAACCTCCCTGGGATCCCCATGGCCATACGATTATCGCCCGCACCAATGCCGTGCTGTTCGACCGGGCAGTACAGCTTTACAAAACCCATGATATCGGGTTTGCCGGCGGGATCCAGGGATACCGCCTGGATCTGCTCACATCGGTTTCTTTTCTAAATGACAAGACCATGGCCCGGGTTCAGGATCCTTTCATCAAAGGGTTTTCCAGTTTTGGCGATCTCAAGTCCTATGCCGCGGCCGTGGAGGATCTGGAACTGTCATCGGTGTGTGCGGTGGTGGAAAAATACGGCCCTGCCCTGCGGTCCCATGTGGAGCGGATCAAGCAAACGGCCCGGCCCCCTGAACAGGCCGGGATCCTCTTGACCACGGCCCACAAGGCCAAGGGTCTGGAATGGAACAATGTCCTGATCATGGATGATTTTGTTTCCCTGGTCAAAGACGGCCGGGTCATTGATCCCGCCGGGGTGGACCCGGACGAATTCAATTTGATCTATGTGGCCATGACCCGAGCCCGGGTCCATTTGCGGTTCCACAAAAACAGCAGCATACCCGTATTTATCAAAATGTTCAGTCAAAAAAACCGCCGTTGACTTTTCACAAACATGTAATTACAATACATACAATATTCAAACATAATCTTATCAGGAACTGTTCTCATGGAAAAACAGATACGCATCAGGGACATCAAACTGATTCCCATCGGCAATTCAAAAGGCGTTCGAATCCCCAGCGAACTGCTTCAAAAGTATGGGTTCAGTCAATCATTACTGCTTGAAGAGACGGAACAGGGATTGCTTCTCAAAAAAAAAAATAACGATCAGCTGTCCTGGGAAGACACGTATAAAGCCATGGCCGAAGAGAAAGAAGACTGGTCAGAATTTGACGAAACCCTGCTGGATGGACTCACTGATGAAGAATTTGACAATCCGACGCTATGATATCTGTTTTGCCGATCTGAATCCCACCATCGGCAGTGAAATACAAAAAACCCGCCCGGTTGTCGTTATCAGCCAGGATGAAATGAATCAATATCTGGATACTATTGTCGTTTGTCCATTGACTTCCAAATTGCACCCCCAATGGAGAAGCCGGCTTCAAATCACCATGAACGGCCGTCAGGCAGAAATTGCGGTGGATCAGATTCGCACCATCAGCAAACTCAGATTGAAACAGAATATAGGTCGTTTATCAAAACGGAACGCAGCCCAGTTGCGAAAGTTGATAACCGATATGTACGGCGAATAATATCCAGAATTTCTGTTCAAAAATCATTGACCCGCCTCGTCCTTGAGCAGCTGGGCCAGGGCGGTCTGACGTTTTGAGATATCCTCGTTTTTCACAGCCATGGCCAGGGCCCGCCGGGTGCCCACAAAAACGGCCAGTTTCTTTGCCCGGGTGATGCCGGTATAGATCAGGTTCCGGAACAGCATCTTGAAATGCTGGGTCATCACCGGGATGATCACGGCCTCGAATTCCGATCCCTGGGATTTATGGATGGTCACGGCATAGGCCAGGTCCAGCTCCAGGATATCGGCCTGGCGGTACTGCACCGGCGGTGCATCGGAAGAAAACGCCACGGACAGGGTCAGATCGGCGGCATCAATGGCGGTGATGGTGCCGATATCGCCGTTGAATACGTTCAGATCATAATTGTTTTTCCGGTGGATGACCCGGTCCCCTTTCCGGAACACCCGCTGGCCCACAGTAATCTGGGCTTTGCCGGGTGTCTGGGGATTGGCGGTCTCCTGGATCACCCGGTTCAGGTTCACCGTGCCCAAAGATCCCCGGGTCATGGGAGAAAGGATCTGGATTTCCATTGACGTTCCATGATATCCGGGAATCCATTCCATGTACAGTTTCTGAATCACATCCACAGCTGTCAACCCGTAATGCAAAGATGACCATGGATGGACCTTTTTGAGCACAGCCAGCAGTTCCGCCACCCGGGTGCCGGCGGCGGCCACCTGTTCCAGATTGACATGGGCGAATTTTTCAGGAATCTGGATTTCGGTTTCGTAGGGCCGCACCGGTTCTTTGACCCGAAACTCGAACAAATCCGGATCATCGAGATCTCCGGCCATCTCTTCTTTGTCCACATCTGTCAGGGCCTTGATCCGCCGGATGAACTGCAGCTGCTCGGCCGTGGCTTCATCCGCATCCAGAAACAGGCAGTCAGTTTTCTTATGCCACACAGACGGGTCTTTGAACGGGGAGGCGATCCAGGGCATGTTCCCGGCGTTGATCTGGTGGGCATATTGAATAATCAGCGACTGGGCCGCCTGGCGGAAAATCTGTGTCAGCCGGAAACAGGCCACCGTGCCCGACTCGATCAAATCCTTGAGCACATTGCCCGCCCCCACGGACGGCAGCTGATCATAATCCCCGATAAACACCACCTGGCACCCCGGGGGCACGGCTTTGAGCAAAGAAGCGGTCAGGCTGATATCCAGCATGGAGCATTCATCCACCACCAGAAAATCAGTTTCCAGCGGGGTATCCTCGTTTTTCTTGAACTGCCCGTTGGCCCACCCCAGCAGCCGGTGAATGGTTTTTGCGTTTCTGCCGATCACTTCCCCCATGCGCTGGGCAGCCCGGCCCGTGGGGGCGGCGAGCACCACCCGGCGCTTCATGGCCTCCAGCAGCGCCACCAGGATCCGGGTGGCCGTGGTTTTACCGCATCCCGGCCCGCCCGTGAGAATGGAAACCCCTTTGCCTGCGATCCCCTGAACCGCGGCGGCCTGCTCATCGCTCAACTGCAGATGCCTGGACTTGGCAAAAAGCCGGATCCACCTGGAAACCCGGGTCATGTCCACATCCGGCGGGTCATTCATCCGGGCAATGCGCCGGGCCACGTATTGCTCATCAAAATACAGAGATCTGGCATAATAACAGGCCTGGCTGGGTTCGCCCGGTGCCGGAACCAGGGTCCGGCGCATGAGCAGCCGGTCGGTTTCCATATTCTCCAGCACCCCCTCCAGGCCCCGGGACAGATCCAGTTCCAGCAGTTCCTCCACCTGCTCTCGGATCTGGGAAAAGGTAAGAAAACAATGACCGAAATTTCTGGCCGCGCCCAGCACGTGGCGGATGCCCGCAACAATGCGCCGGGGGCTGTCAGTTGCCAGACCGATGCTCAATGCCACCTTGTCTGCGGAAAAAAAACCGATGCCATAGAAATCGTCGGCCAGGCGGTAGGGATCATCCATGACCCTGGCAATGGCCTCATCCCCATAGGCCTTGTAAATGCGCACGGAAAACAGGGTGGAAATGCCGTGGGACTGCAAAAACATCATCACATCCCGGATGGCCCGGTGTTCGGTCCAGGCCGCAGAAATCATCTCCAGTTTTTTTTCGGCAATGCCCGGCACCTCCACAAGGAGATGGATCTGGTTTTCAAACACCTCCAGGGTCTGGTCCTTGAAATGCCTGACAATTTTTTTCGCGGTTTTGGGCCCCACCCCCTTGATAAGCCCGGACCCGATATATTTTTCCAGGGCCCCGGCAGACGCGGGTTTTTGTTCTTCCGCCCGGGTGGCGGAAAACTGGCGCCCATACCTGGGATGCGTCTGCCAGGCCCCTTCAAAACTCATGGTGGCCCCGGCAAATACCTTTGTCTGGTGCACCAGCACGGTTTCCCGCCGGCCCGGCGCATCAAAGGGCAACACCTGGAGCACGGACCACCCGTTGTCCGGATTGTGATAGGTCACCCGGTCCACCACCCCGCGCAACTGTTCCCGGATCATCCCCTGGTTTGCCGGGATATCGGATTTTTTGTCCGGCGGGGCCTGGACCGTTGGATATGAAAATTTTCGGTCTGCCATGGATGTCACCATATCCCAAACCGGGGGTGGAGAACAAGTCCCGGATTACACTCTTTTTTTTGCAGTTCTGTGTCGAACAAACTTTTCGGCTTGCTGAGCTTACCACTTACCACTTACAACTTACAACTTCCGGACGTGTCAGGCAATCCCGGTGGCGTTCAGATCCGATCCAGGAAGGTACCGGCGGGGCAAACATCCCGTGTCGAAGGGTCCCGGCTTATTTAAAGACCCGTGTCGGGCGGTGCCTGTGAGTCTCACCCTCTGTCGTGTTTGACAGGGAGTAGGGCATGCTGCGCTAAACGGTGAAAACTGCGGGCAGGTATGTCCTCAAACAGTTCACCGTT
>JAABUD010000077.1 GCA_011389555.1 Desulfotignum sp.
GGCATTGTCGATGAACATTTTTTTGTTTTCAAACTTCATGCATTTGGTGGGACACAGAGACAGAACTTCTTTTTCAAGGTCGAACGGACCCCAGTCCTTGCTGCCTTTGTAGGCACCTGCATTGGCCGGATAGGCAGGATCGTTTTCAACATATTTGTTCACGGCATCCTGATCGATGCGGATGTCGTCTTTCCAGGTTCCGATAAAGGACATGTCAGACCGGGCAATGGATGCCACGCAGCAGTTGGGGCAGCCATCCAGTTTAAACTTGAACTTGTAGGGGAAAGCCGGCCTGTGCAGCTCATCCTGGTATTCATTGGTCAGAAAATACACCAGGGCATTGGTGTCATAGCAGGCATATTCACACCGGGACTGTCCCAGACAGTCGGCCGGGGTTCTCAGGTTGGAGCCGGAGCCGCCAAGGTCCTGGTTCATGTCATGGGTCAGGGTCCAGAAGATCTCTTCCAGCTGTTTGGTGGTGGTTCCCAGAAGGATAATATCTCCGGTGGAACCATGCATATTGGTGATTCCGGAGCCTCTGAAATCCCACAGGTCGCACAGCTTTTTGAGATAGTCGGTCTTGTAATACTTGCCGGCAGGCTGGTTCACCCGCATGGTGTGAAATGCCTCAACCCCGGGAAAATTCCCGGGCTGGTCACAATACCTGCCGATAACCCCACCGCCATAGCCGAAAACACCGACGATACCGCCGTGTTTCCAGTGGGTTCTTCCGTGTTTGAAAGAAAGTTCCAAAATTCCCAGAAGATCCTCGACCACATCCACCGGAATCTGGAATTCAATGCCTTCCTCGTTCTTTGCTCTCTTTTCAGCCTGAGATTTCAGGTCAGAGACAAAGCTTGGCCAGGGGCCTGTTTCCAGCTGGTCCAGTAAAGGAGTTTCATGCTTAGCCATTTACTTACCTCCGTTAAAAGTTAAATTACATTCAACAATGAAAAGAATTTCCAAACTTTTCATCAATAGTCTTACGTAAAGTCAAATTTTCTATCATTACAACCCATTATCATCCAAACAACACCTTCTTGCATACCAAAAAGATATCTTTGCCAAAATTATCATTAGGTGATATAGAATTTCTATTTGCACATGTCAATAAAAAAACCGGATACCCCTGTTTTTCACCTGACGTCTGAATCCGGTTTCAAAAAAGAGGACACTGTCTTTTGAATCTGGTCACAGTGCGCATCCAGATGTTTTCGGATCAATTGCACCTCAAGCGCACTGAAATGCCGATCTTCCAGCAGATGGGTCATCATTTCATGCAGCTGCCCTGAATCAAATCGATTCACAAACGTCAGAAACCGGGCCGTCACTCTTTCGGGAACCGGCACAGAGGTTCGTTTCAATTCATGATCTGTCAAAGACCTGAGCATGCCTTTCATCGCGGCATCCAGCACCCTGTCCGGCAGCCACACCAGAGATCCTGTGCCGTCCAGCCGGTCCAGCCGCATGCACAGGGTCAGATTCAAAAAAAAGAACAGCAGACAAACCAGTTGTCTGGCTGAGGCATCGGAAATATCGGGTGCCGTTTCCGTTAACAGCCCCATTCCCCGCACCGTTATCAGCCGCACATCGCCTTGCGGGTTTGTCACAAAATCCCCGGCCGCATGATGCCAGGGAAAAATCTCGATACCGGTATCCATTTCATAATAGGCAGTCAGCACATAGGCGATCTGTTCATAAATTTTCACGGCCCGGTGCCAGGAAATCGGTTCATGGGTGCCGTCATCTTTCCAGATGGCCACCTGGTTGCCTTCCGCCGTTCGGGTGATGTGAAACTCACAAAACCCGTCAAACCACTGCCCCAGGAAAAACCCGATCGGCCCCTTTTTTGTCAGAAAGGTCTTTGTCCCGAACACCCGGGGAATCCAGGCGGGAACCACTTGATGGGCCAGACCGGCCAGCAGCCGATGCTCGGTTTCAATCAAGGTGAGTCCGGGATCACGGACCGCGCCGTTGAGCACCAGCGCCACGGTCTGTGACCCGGTGATCGCGGTAATTTTCAGCGGATGATAACATGCGCCGTGTTTTACCAGGCTGATTTTCAGGGCCTGCACCGGTCCGGGATCATGGGCCAGATCGAAAACCGCCTGACAGACCCTCTTCCCGTGATCCATCATCAAAAACGTTTGTGCCGCCTCAAAGTAATCGCCGATGGTCCATTCAGCGCGATTGTGTTCATTGGCCGGCTTTCCGGACAACGGGATATTCCACAACCCGGACCCGGAGTTCACCGGCCGCATCGGCCCGGGCATATGAAAGGTTATTTCCGGATCAAAAATCATGCCCGGCGATGGGGTGCCAGTTCCTTTTCAAGATCCGGGGCCACGTCATATCCCAGCTCACGGGCTTTGTCACAATGAAAAACGGCTTTTTCATAGTCTTCCAGCTCCAGATATCCCACTGCCAGATTGTTGTGGGCAATGGGAAATTCCGGTTGAATCTGAACCGCTTCCAGATTAGCCTGAATCCCTTCTTCGTAAAGCCCTTTCATATAGTAAGCGGTTCCCAGGGTGGCATAGGCCTGAACAAAATATTTGTTGTGAATAATGGCCTTTTTCAGATGTTTGATGGCTTTGTCGATCTTTTCTTCATCTTCTTTGGAATCCTTGCCGTCCACCAGCTGGATCAGAACAAAGGCCATGTTGGCATATCCTTCGGCAAACCCGGCCCGGGCCTTGGTGGCCCGCTGGTTGAACCGGAAACACCCTTCCAGATCGCCCCGCTGAAGACAGATTCCCCCCAGCTGCACATAGGCTTCCGCCAGGGTCGGACTGTGATCGATGGCGTCGTGAAACGATTTTTCCGCTTCCATATATTCCTGTTTTCCCAGCAGGGCCACCCCCAGATTGTAATGGGTGGTGCCGCATTCGGCATTCTGGGTCAACTGATATCTGAGTCTGGCAATATGCTCATCCGCATTCCGGGGAAGGTCACCCCTTTTTTGCGTGTCGGACATGGGTTACTCCTTACAGTATAATACAAAATTTATATCTTGTTTTCCGCCTGAAATTTCATATAATAGATGATTTACCACAGGAGTCAAGGTATTTGGAAAGCCCGGCAGGGGGGAATATTTTTCTTGCGTCACCATCCCACCTGTGATAGCACCTGTTTTTTTCATTTACCATGACATCACCAGAATTTTTTGGGAGTCCATTGCTATGGAAAACGGATGTTTTACTGCGCTGATCACCCCGTTCACCCATACCGGGGAACTGGATCAAAACGGCCTGGAACAGCTCATCGAGTTTCAGATTCAAAACCATATCACCGGCATACTGGTCACCGGCACCACCGGAGAGAGCCCTACTTTCAAATGGCAGGAGCACAACCATGTCATCGAGCTGGCCGCAAAACAGATCAAGCACCGATGCAGGGTCATTGCAGGCACCGGCAGCAACAACACGGATGAAGCGGTGACAGCGGCCGACCATGCCGCCGGACGGGGAGTGGATGCCCTGCTCATGGTGGATCCCTATTACAATGGCCCCTCTTCCCTGGAAATCCGCAAGGAATATTATGAAGCCGTGGCAACCCGATACCCGGCCATGGAAATCATCCCCTACATTATCCCCGGCCGCACCGGCGCACAGATGCTGCCCCCGGATCTGGCCCTGCTGGCACAGGCCTGCCCCAATGTCCGGTCTGTCAAAGAAGCCACCGGCAATCTGGCCAACATGAAACTCACCCGAAAATACTGCGGTCCAAAGTTCCAGATTTTTTCCGGGGATGACGCGCTGGTCTATGACATCATGACAGACCCGGAGATTCAGGCCTGCGGCTCCATCTCCGTGATGTCCAATATCATGCCCGGCTTCATGACACAGATGGTATCCGCCATCAATCAGGGGGACCGGGATGACGCCCGGCGGCTCCAGGCTGTTCTCCAGCCGCTCCTGGACCTGGTGGTGGTCACCACCACGGAAGACACCCCATTCGGGCCGGTTTCCTGTCGGGCCAGAAATCCGCTGCCCCTGAAAACCATGATGCAGCTGCTGGGTATGCCCGCCGGGCCCTGCCGTCAACCCTTAGGTAAAATGACCCGCCAGGGCCTGGACAACGTGGTTGGCACCCTGCAGCAGGTTCAGTCCGATCACCCGGACATATTCGCACCCATCGCGGATTTCTTCCACATTGACATACATGATCGGCTTCACAATCCCGATTATCAAAACGGACTATGGTATGGGTATGAATAATTTTGATCAAGTAAACACATCATTGCCGGAAACCGGCACCTGCATCAAGACCATTGAACTGGCAAACCAACAGACCCTGGTTCTTTCGGACCGGTCCCGGAAAATCAGTGCCGATGCCTATGTGGTGATCATGCAGGCGACCATGGAGATCACCATCAAACCGGATCTGTTTGACAAAGAACCGCTTTCCGGCGTGACCTTCGATCAGATCCGGGATACTTTAGGAGAAACGGTCGTCTATGAATACCGCCTGGAACGCAATTTCATTTTAAACCATGAAAAAGACGACGTACTGGCATCTCTGGTGGACACCTTCATGAAAAACATGGAACAATACATCTCCCATCCCCGGTTCGCCCCGAAACTCGTTCTGAAACAATACAACGACCGGAAAGAATGAAAGTTTTAAGTTTTAAGTTTTAAGTTTTAAGTTTTAAGCGGGTTCATTTGCAAATACCTGGGTGCCGATGCCGGAATCGGTGAACAGTTCCAGGAGAACGGCGTGGGGG
>JAABUD010000078.1 GCA_011389555.1 Desulfotignum sp.
TTCCAGGTGGTGATGCGCAGTATGTCACCGATGCCGATTTTGTAATCTTCGGCAAAAACAGGTGACACCATCCCTGACAGAATGCACATCAGGGTAAAAATGACACAGGAAAATTTGATTTTATGCATAGCTCCGCCCCTTCGGTTACACCGACTTTATGTGTTGAAAAAAAATAAAATATAAAAAAAACATTCCGGGCACACCGGACACGGATCAGACTATCTTGCACCACGACCGAACAAAACAGTTTTGACCGTGCGCAGGATAATAACCATATCCATTGCCAGGGACATGTTCTTTATATAAAAAAGCTCGTAGTTGAGCTTTTCAACGGCATCATCCAGTGTGGCGCCATAGTCAAAGCATACCTGGGCCCATCCTGTGATGCCGGGTTTGACATTAAACCGCTGGGCATAAAATGGAATTTTTTTTTCCAAATCCTCTGTAAAATGCCTACGTTCCGGCCTGGGACCCACCATGCTCATTTTTCCGGTGAACACATTCCACAGCTGGGGAAGTTCATCGATCCGGAATTTGCGGATGACCCGTCCCACCCGGGTGATGCGGTCATCATCGGTCTGTGCCCAGACCGGGCCGGTGGTTTTTTCCGCATCCTGTACCATGGATCTGAACTTATGCATCATGTATTCTTCTTTATCAAGGCCTACCCGGTCCTGGGAAAAGAAAACCGGGCCGCTGGAGTCAATTTTGATCAAAATGGCTGTGATCAAAAAAAGCGGTGAAAGCAGAACCAGCATGACAAAGGACAAAACAATATCCTCCAGCCGTTTAAAGGCGGCTTTCCATCTGCTTTTTTTAAATCCGTCTGAAAAGATCAGCCAGCTGGGGTTGATCATTTTCACCAGGACTTTGCCGGTGAGCATTTCATAAAACGAACTGCCTTCAATGATTTCAATACCGTCTGTCCTGCACTGGAGAAGTTCCTTGGTAGGAAACGCCCCCCGTTTTTCTTTCAGGGCCACAACAATTTTATTAATGCCTGTTGCAACCGCAGTATGGCACAGATTTTCCGTACCCTGTCCTGTTTTTATGTTTTCCGGAACTGCTTTTGGAAAGGTTTCCGGAGGTGAATCTGGAATCAGCATGGAAACTGTGTAGCCGCAGTCAAGGGTTTTGTTGATTTTTTCAATGATTTTAAATGCCAGGTTGCTGGATCCTAAAATAATGATATGTTCATTGAACAGCCCTTTGTTTAAAATTTGCAGATAAATCAGGCGCCACCCGATGATAAACACGATTAAAAACAAAATGCTCAGGATGAAAACCCGTTGATCGATGATGGTCAGCGGAAATATAAAATAGATGACTGCCAGCGCAATGGAGGTGATTCCCAGGGCCTGGAGAAGGCGGATGATCATTTCTCCCATGCTGGAAGACACTTCAAAATCATACAGGTCGTTGTAATACAGGCATATCTGGCAGATCAATGTGACCAGCAAAATCCGTAAGGCAAGCAGAAAATCAAACCAGTAAGAAGGGGAAAAAGTTACCAGGGCCGATGCCAGCAGCACAGACCCGAATATGATGCACCCTTCAAACAGGAAGAAGATGATGTTGCGGATGGGGAAGTATTGTTTCAGGAGTCTAAGCAAACCTCATCCCTCATGTCCCATATCCATACTTGTGGTACCCATACCCGTACCCGGGCTTTTTCTTGGCAAAATTCTGTACTACCCCCATGATTTTTTCTTTACCATAAATATCTATAATATTTTGAATTTCTTTTTTCCGGGTTTTTCCCTGGCTTACCACCAGGATGATGCCGTCCACATGTCTGGCAAGGGCATTTGTTTCTGATGTCAGGTATGGCGGGGGGGTGTCAATGATAACGTATCGGTCTTTGTAGCGGGCTTTTACCTCGGAGAGAAGGCGGCGCATCTGTTCGGAGGAGAGCAGCTCCGAGGGGTTTGGGGGGATGGCGCCGCTGGGAAGTATGGTGAGTTTTTCCAGAAAAGTTTTCACCAGAAGTGATGACAACGGCCGGGCCTGGGATAAATACTCGCTTAGTCCAGGGGGGTTGTTGAGCCCGAAAACTTTGTGAACAAAAGGGGCGCGCAGGTCACAGTCAATCAATAACACATATTCATCGATGTTCTGGGCAATGGTGGCGGCAAGGTTTGTCGCAACAAAGGTTTTGCCCTCCCCGGGGGAGGCGCAGGTCACCATGATCGTTTTTGGCGGAATTCCTTTTTCAGGAAACAAAATATTGTTTTTCAGCATCCTGAACTGTTCGGATTCAATGGAATCGGGGGTGTACACGGTGACAAGAGATGGGTTAACATTATCCGGTATCACCAGATTCGGGTCATCATAATATTTCCGGGAAGCAACGCTGATCGGCCTCTCTGCGGTTTCTTTTGAAACCGGTTTCTGAGCTGTGTCTGCTGATTTTCTGGAACCGGGTTTCTGCAGGGTGTCATCAGACGGCCTGTCCTGACCGGCAGCTGTTTCTTGGGTGCCGGTGGACTGTCGGTTTACAGATGTCTTCCGGTTCACAGGGGCTTTCTGGCCCGGTGCCGGCAGGGGATCAGTGTGTTTGGTATTGGATTTTTCCAGTGCCTGGTAAATTTTGCCCAATGTTTTGCTCCAAAAAATTATATGTTTAATGTGGCTTTAATAAAATTGATGGTCCGGTCAAGCCCTTTCCAGTTGAGGATGATAAAAAAGCCTAAAAACATGATGGCATAGAGGGTCACACAGGTGAACAGTATCCATTCCAGGGCTATTTTTTGTTTCTGGCCTGGTTTTTTCAAGGGCGGTATCCGCGCCAGCAATGTCAGGCCAAGATCTTTTTCAATGACCTCTTCACTGCGGATGGTGTTGTCAAAGAACTCCAGGAGAAAAACAATGCCTGCGCCCGCTCCCAGACCAGCGGCAAGGGACAGAAGGAACAGCATCTGGACATTGGGAGAGATGGGTTTTTCCGGCAGCCTGGCATGGTCCAGAATTCTGAACTGTTCGCCTTTCTGCTTTTTTTCCATGTTCACGGACAGTTCTGCTTCCAGTTTTCTGTCCAGAAGAGAATTATAGACATTCTGGATATTGGAATAATCTCTTTTCAGAGACTGCAGCTCCAGTTCTCTTTTGGGGGTATCTTCTACGCGTTGCTGATACATCTGCATCTGCTGTTCGAGCTTGGCGATGTCGGACACCAGTTTGTTGATTTCGGTCTGTACCTGCTTGAGCTGGGCTTCCTGCTGCATGGCTGCAAAGTTGGGCATGGCAGGAGCTGCACTGTCCATTTCCTCTGATGCCGCGATATCACTTGATGCTGCAATATCATCTGATGTTTCAAAGGGAAATTGCTCTGTATCAGGCCCGGCTGCTATCTCTGCCTCAGCCTGGGCCGCAGTTTCCTGTTTTTCCGCAATGGCGGTTTCCAGTTTTTCAATGATTTTTTCGAGCCGCATCACATCCGGGTGTTTTTCCGTATATTTGAGTAAAAGTCTGTCATATTGCTTTCTGGCGCCTTCCAGTTCCTGTTCTTCCGCTGATACGGCAAAGGTTTCTTCTTCATCAAAGGCAAACATGTCATCAAAACTCTGGGATGCCATTTCTTTGGACTGGGCAATCTGGGTCTGCAGCAGGCTCAATGAATTTCTGGCCTGCTGGAGCATGGCCTGTTTGCTGGCAATCTGTTGATAAATTCTGTCCAGGGTTCTTAAATTTGCGTCTAGCTCATCCGGCAGGCCCCCAAGGTATTTTGCCCGGTAGGCAGACAGGCGCTGCTCTCTTTCTTCCAGGCGTTTCTGGGTTTTTTCCAGTTCAGAGTCTAAAAACTCACTGGTGCCGATGGCCTGGGCTTCTCTTACCTTGAGGTTTTCGTCCATGAAATAACTGGCCAGGGTATTGGCGATTCTCATGACCCGCTGGGGTTCAGAGCCTGTAAATCCAATGGAAAAGGCTTCGGCCCCGCCCCTGGCTCTTTCGATGCGCACCTTGACGCGATTGCGCATGCTTTCCACCTTGTCTTCCAGGTACATATCCGGAGAATTTTCAAACAGACCGAACTGGTCGATAATTTTTTCAATATTGCTGCGGCTTAAAATCTGCTGGGAAATGGTGCTGATTCTTTCATTTATACTGGAAGTGACAACCGAGCGGATATAGCTTGTTGGAACCCGCTGGGGCTGCACCAGAATAAGGGTGGAGGCTTCATAGGTTTTGGTGGCGGTCAGTGTATTATACAGACCAAGGGTCAGGGCGATGCACAACGGGATGATAATCAGCCATTTTCTTCTGATAAGAATGTCTATTATCTGATCCGGTTTGATCGGCAACTGGGATTGAAAAGGTTCTGCCATGGTATTTCCCAAACAGTTTTAGATGATCGGTTCTGGTTGCAGCCTTAAGTGAATCATTCTTTATTAAAAGCCTATTTTTGTCAATACAAAAATAAGGGGTGAGTTATGAGGGGTGAGGGGTGAGGGAACGATCTTATATTCTATTCCACAATCCTCAAGTCTCATACCACAAGCCACATTCCTCATACCTCAATCCTCACCCAGCAACTTTTGTGCCATTGGTCTGAAACAGCTTTAAAATTCACGGCTGTCTAAGTGTTTTACCACGAAGAAGATTTTTTATTATAGGGCAAAATTGTGAAATATAATACATAGTTTTGTGAAAAAAATGTTACGATTTGAGGATAAAAAGGTAACAGCCGGGTCAGATATTTTTTCAGAACACAG
>JAABUD010000079.1 GCA_011389555.1 Desulfotignum sp.
ACTTTGTAATGGTTATCTTCTTTGGTGAAAAACTGTTTTAATCTTACCGGATCAAGATCTGCTGAAATGCTTAATGGGTACAGGCCGGATCTGGCAATATTGATGGCATCCGGATCAATGTCCGTGGCAAATATCTGGACCCTGACGTGCCGGTTCATTTTTTCCATGCATTCCTGCAATAAAATAGCCATGGAATAGGCCTCTTCACCGGTACTGCATCCGGCCACCCAGATTCTGACCATGGCCCCTTCCGGTTTATCGGCCAGAAGTCCGGGTAAATATTTTTCCTTGAGCACGGCAAAGGCTTCAGGATCTCTGAAAAAGCTTGTTACCCCGATCAAAAGGTCTTTGAACAACACATGGATCTCGCGCTCGCTTCTGGTAAGATAGGTCTGGTAATCTTCGATATTATCAATCTGGTGCACATGCATCCGCCGTTCCACCCGCCGGATAATGGTGTTTTTCTTGTAAAGGGAAAAATCATGATTGGTATGGGTCCGAAGAAGAATATAAATTTTTTGCAGCGCATTTTGAATTTTTTTTTCGTCCTTCGTAATGTTGTCCCGGGGTTTGACAAAGGCATGCCGGGTATATTTAACAAGCGCTTCCGGCATCTTGTCCACAGGCAGGACATAATCCACAAGGCCTGTGGCAACGGCACTTCTGGGCATGCCTGAATATTTGGCGGAATCCTCTTCCTGGACCATGACCATGCCCAGTTCTCCCTTGATCTGTCTTAATCCGAGACTCCCGTCACTGCCGGTTCCGGACAGGATAATGCCGACGGCATCCGCACCCTGATCCCGGGCCAGGGATTTGAAAAAACTGTCAATGGGAAGGTTGAATCCCCTGGGATGGGGCAGATCCATAAGCTGGAGGGTGCCGTTTAAAATGGCCATATCTTTGTTGGGCGGAATGACATAGACCATATCGGGTTGAATTTTAAGACCGTCTGTTATCAGATGGACCTTCATCTGTGTTTTTTTCTGAATCAGCTCCGGCAGAATACTGATATGGGTGGGATCCAGATGAGATACCAGGACAAAGGCCAGGCCGCTGTCTGCGGGCATGGCCTTGAAAAACGATTCAAAGGCTTCCAGGCCCCCGGCGGAAGCACCCATTCCGACAATGGGAAACCTGTCAACGGCGGTTCCGGTTTTTGGATTGGCCTGTGGGGTAATGTTGTCTTTTGCCGGTGCCGCTTTTTTTGTCATAGGAGTTTCCTTTTCCCTGAAAGATCGGTATGTGCGGATGCCCTACATAGTTCTATGTATAGGCCGGGCAACTGCCTTGTGTCAAGGAAAGGATAACAGCTTCAGAGCCATCGCATGTAACCACATCCTGATCATCTGCTTGATACCCGCCCCCTGCGGGTGCCGTGTGACCGGTCCGAGATTGGCATCTGACGGTCCTGTCACACGGCACCCGCAGGGGGCTCTGTCAATATAGGTGACGCCGCGTATACCTGCGATTACCCTGTAACAGCTTTTCATCACTTCTCATCATGCCGGATGATCCAGCCCGTCCCGCCTTTATCCTGGAGGGCGAGTTCTGTTGGAACAGTGAGTGGAGCAGATGGAGATCCCATGGTTTTGCAGTGAGTCAGGCGTAAGTAAAAAGGGCGGATCATGTTTAATCCGCCCTCTATACTACATGGTTACAATGCAAGCCGGGTTAGCTCGTTTTTCTTGTCAATCCGGCACAGCCAAGGAGACCTATACCAAAAAGGATCATTGTGGTGGGTTCAGGAATAGGGTTGGTTCCATCGTCACCGTTACTGAATACGGGTACGATGTTGCCAACGCTGTCAAATTCAAGGCCGTCTTTGAAACCGGGGCCGATATAGTTGCCGGCATCGTCTAAGCAGATGTTGCTGATGGTGTTGGTATCCATTGTTACCGCACCCGTTTGCGCCAAGGCTCTACCATTCAGAATGGTCGCACCAGTGTTCAGGGTGATACTCGTGTGCGCGAGGATATTTCCTTCGAATGAAGTGCCGGTTCCGAGCGTTGCGGAGCTGCCAACCTGCCAGAACAGGCCGATATCCGAACCGTTATTGGCACCGAAATTGGTCACCTCAACCACCGAATCGCTTGCAGTTGTGAGCGTACTCCCGGTCTGGAAAACCCAGTAAGCACCATCCATACCTTCGGCGTCGAGAGTGAGTTTTCCCGTCAATTGCGCTGATGAGTCAAAACTATAAACCCCCGATGTAAGAATTTTTCCGCCCAGATCCTGACCAGTCAAGTCTGTGGTGACCGCCATGTCTGCCAGACCATTGTATGCAGTGGTGTTATCGATCTGAGCCTGCAGCGCGACCCCGTCCGTCTGATGTTCAGTCCCGGTGTGCGTGATGCTCCCCGAACCAGTGATTGAAGTACCTGGGGAGACACCCAGATCGCCTACAATGGTGGTATCACCAGTATTGGTCACCGTCGAACCGCCCAGGACCGCGAAGTCCGCCGCCGAACCCAGTATGGATATGGCCAGTCCCGGAGCCGGTGCGATGCCAATGCAGAGCATGGTTCCTAATATCAACATCACTGCCCATTTTAAACGTTTCATTTTTTCCTCCTTAGTATAAAGATTTATAAATTGCGATTGAAAAAGGCACAGCTGTTTCCATTCAACACTATTTCCTTAAATTGCTTTCTCTAAATTGTTTTGAAAACTTCAGGCGTTAAGCAGGAAATAGCTTCATCGAAAAAAACGTCTTGCTGCTAAATCGTTTCAGGCCGGCCGGCTACCTCCTTTCTGCCCACCTGATGGTAATTTCCATCATTTATGTGTAATCCAGTTTGTTTGCGCTTGAATCTCCAGAGTTTGGAAAAGTGAAGAGTGCAGCATGCGTGCCAGATGTTGTCAGAGGCGTGGAAAGCAGCCGTTTAAAAATTTAGATAAAAAATGGGGATAAGGGTGGCAGATACCTCCTTGCAGATATTTTTTTTAAATTGAAAACCCCACTGCCTGCAAATTTTCAATCCCCCCTTTTCAATCTTTAACAGCATAAGCATAAGAGGTGAATGGGTCATGTTTGACCAATGATCATATTTGACCGAACAGCCTTTGTCCGGGCTTTTTTATCAAATGCACTCTGAAAACAGTTTCTTCATGCCGTAATAAAATCCTGATTTTTGGGCAGAAACAGCTTGTTACACTCGGTTATGAATATTATTGCCACAGCTCCTCCGGCCATCGCAGTCACGCTGCCCAGGGTTTCAACAGCGTGATACTTCATTCACGGTGTCCGTCCTTCTCCAGAAATGCAGGCCCTTTGCCACGATACGTTTCAATCAGGGGGCAAAGTCGCCCGGTGTCAGGCTTTCGCTTAAAAAGCGGGATGGCGTCATCCTCAAACCTTTTTGCCTTTTTGTTTTAGACAGCCTTATAAATCTTCGATGGATCCATCATGGATCATAACTACGTCGTAAAAGTTAACATTAGCCTCGTCATTCAGGCTGAATGAACGGGGAGGGTTGGCGAAGACCATGATATGCCAAAAACCCAGAAAACAAACAACTACATACTGGCATGTTTTTCGCATATTCAAAATTATCTCATGTGCCCCCAGACATAATCGTCAGGGCCGCAGTCGACAGACTGAACACATCCACACCTGGTCAACGCGGGTTGACCACAAACTTTTTTTGAAAGGAGACGCAGTCATGACACACCAAAGAATGCTCGTATATGTATTTTCCCTCTTTTCCCTCTTTTTCCTCTTCTTTCTGCTGCCGGGCTGTGACGGTCCGGCCGAAGAAGCCGGCGAAAAAATTGATGAGACCGTTCAGAAGCAAAAAGGACAATTCGATGAGGCAGAAAAAGAAATTGCCAAAGCCAAAGCGGAAATCGAAACTTTGAGAAACGATTTGACCCAGGCCCGCCTGGAACGAGACGAAGCCAAGGCCAGGCTGGAAGAAGCAGAGCAAGAACGCCAGCGGATTCTCAAGGAAATGGAACAGTCGAACACCAGCGAAAGCCAGAAGAAAACAAAGCTGGAATCGCAGCAGAACGGCAACGGGTCTCAAGGACAAGAAGAAATGCAGCCTCAATCGAAAAAAATGGAGGACGGCCACATCAGGGGGACGAGCACTGCCACAATTGCCAGGGTGATCGCCATCAGCCCGGCCCCGAATTTGGGATAATTCCTGGTCTCATATGACCCGGGACTCTGTACCAGGTGTCCGGCAGCTGCTTGGGCAAGTGTAACCCTGCGATCCGGCAGCACCACTTCGATCACAGTCACGCTCTGCAAAGGGGTTTGCTCGTCTTCCACACCATGCAGAAGCGTGGCGATTTTTCCCAGTTCCGTTTGCAGGTCGGTGTTTGTAACCACGGCATGCCCGCGCCCCTAAGTGACCACCATACCCATATAGATCATGTTTTTCCGGTTAGCCAGAGCATGATTGTCCCCTTCAAGCCTGCGGGAACGTTTATCCACCGATTCCATCTTTTTTCCTCCAGCAAACCCTACCTCTCCTTTTTCTCCATCTCTTTTCTGGAATGTACTGCTTTGCTCAGCGTTTGGCAATGATCCAGACCGCGTGCACGATGCCGGGAATGTAGCCCAAAAGGGTCAGAAGAATATTCAACCAGAAGGCGCCGCCTATGCCTACCTGAAGAAACACGCCTAAAGGGGGGAGCAGTATCGCTATAATTATTCTTACCAAATACATGAGTCATTTCCTCCTAA
>JAABUD010000080.1 GCA_011389555.1 Desulfotignum sp.
GTTGTGGATAGAATCAGTACCGGCGGGCGGCCTTTTTATTACGGCCTTGCTCCAAACAAGCACCACGAGCCTCATCCCCATTTTTACTGCACAAACTGCGGCCAGATGGTTTGTTTAAGTCCGGAAAGTCTTTCCGTTGATATGGAAACCTTTGTCAAAACATTTCCGGGTCAGATTGAAAAATTAGAAGTCCGCATAGACGGAATCTGTAAAAACTGTCGACCTGTGCGGGCCATGAAATAGAGTGATTCAGGCGCAATATCTTTCGCGTTAGAGCCAATGTAAGAAATGGGGTATTCTAATTGAAATAGCAGAAACAACCTCTCCTTCATGCTGAATGATCCGACACATCTGGTTGTCAGAGAGACCGGACCTGTTGTAATCTCACTGCACAGAATACAGTATGCCTCATGCCGCCAGTCCTATACTCAAATTCAACTCAAATTTGCATTTTTTCAAACTTTTCTGGCAAATATCCATGTATCTTTTTTTTTCCAAAGCTTGATTTTTTTCTTGTCTTACATTTATTCCCCTGATATGGGTATACCATGTTGTGCTTGTATCATGGGAGAAGTAAGATTTTTAACTTTGGGGATTGTCGATACTTTCTTCAGGAAAAAGCAATTCCTGCCCCTCAGCAAAAATGGAGAAAATCATGGTCAAAAAATCATTGTTGGCCCTGGTAGTTGTCGCCATCATCACAGCAATCGGTGCATGGCTGTTTTTGAGGTCTTTCCTTCCTGAGTACGAAACAGACATTACCGCAGCCGGTTTGAAAGAGCCGGTAACGGTTGAAAGGAACCGGTTTGCCGTTCCGACCATCAGCGCCCGGAACGATGATGATCTCTATTTTGCCTGGGGTTACGTAAATGCACAGGATCGTATTTTCCAGATGGAATTCACCCGGCGAGTGGCGCAGGGAAGACTGTCGGAATTTGCCGGAGAATCCACGGTGAGTAAAGACTATTTTCTTAAAGCCGTTGGATTTTACGAAAGGGCCAAGAGTGAGTTCAAGAAAATGACGCCTGAAAACCGGCGTTTTCTCACTCGCTATGTGGAAGGCATTAATTACTATCTGGATTCACAGGGTACGCCGCTCTACATGAAACTCCTCGGAATCGAGCGGGAAAAGTGGCAGCCGGCCGACGCCTTTTCCGTAGCGATGATGCTGAACTGGTCTTTGGCCTATAATATGAAACATGAACTTCTCTATCACGGTATTATGGAAAAGATCGGCAGGGAACGTGCAGCAGAGCTGCTCAATCGGGTACCGCCCGAAACACCAACCATCATCGATGACCGCGTGGGGCACTATCTGAACGAAGAGGACTTCGGTGCTTTCCTGGACCGCTTCGACGATCTGCTCGGTTGTTTTTCCGCCAGTAACAACTGGGCCATCGCCCCGGCAAAAACAGCCTATCAGGGAGCCATCCTCTCAACCGACATGCAGGTCCATAACTCCAAACTGCCGAATGACTTCTACCTGGTCCATGTCAAAAGCCCTGGCTACAAAGCAGCAGGTGCACAGGTGGTGGGATTGCCGTTTATTGTCTCCGGTTACACCCGACATTTTGCCTGGGGATTGACCAATAACGGGGCCGATACGGTAGATCTCTTTGCTGAAACCATCAACTGGGACAATGAAACCTACCATTATCAGGGGAAAGACTATCCCCTGGCCAAAAAAGAGATCGAGATCAAGGTCAAGGATCAGGATCCGGTTCGCAAAACGGTGTATAAGGTCGAACACAAGCCTGTTTTAAACGACGCATTCCCGGACCTCGGTTTTGATGTCAGCCTGGATTGGACCGGGTTTGATGACATTAATGTAGAGGGATTCTTCTTTATGAACCGGGCCGGCAGCAAGGAGGCGTTCCTGCAGGGGGCGAGAATGATCCGGATGTCACCCCAGAACATGGTTTATGCGGATGCCGACGGAAACATCGGTTATCGTGTTATCGGATCGTTACCCAGGCGAATTGAGGGAACCGGAAATTTCATCCAGACCGGTGAAATGAGACAACGAAACTGGCAGGGGAATCTTTCGGATGCCGAATACCCTGCTGTTGAGAACCCGGAACGGGGGTTTATCGCCTCCGCCAACAACAAACCGGCCCAATCGGCTGCCTATCACGTCAATGGAACCTATGCGCCAGGATATCGCTACGAAAACATTGTCCGGCTCCTCCGTGACAAAACCGGTATTGATGCTGATTATGTGGAACAGATGCAGACCGATACCTTTTCCCTGCTCGCTGCCAAGGTTCAGCGGTTGATGCGCAGACACGTGCAACCCGGCAATGAGCTGGAGGAAAAAGCACTTAAAGCCGTTCTATCCTGGGATGGCGTCAATCGAAAAGATGCAGTCGGACCCGGAATCTATAATACCTTTTATCTGCGACTGGCCTACCATATCCTGGCAGACGATATCGGTTCAGATCTGGCAGCCCGTTATATTGTCTCCCGCTACATCAGCCAGGAACGGATCTTCCAGATCCTGTCCGAGCAGAGTGACTGGATCGATGATATATCCACCACGGAAGTAAAGGAGAATCTGACCGATATTGCCAACCGCGCTTTCAGCGAGACTGTCAGAATGCTGAAAACCTATTTTGACAGCGCTGATATCAATGACTGGCACTGGGGGGAATTGCACAAGATCAAGTTTGATCACGTGCTGGGGCAGTCAGACCTGATGAAACCGCTGGTCAACTATGGTCCCTTTCCGTTCGAGGGAGACAGCGAAACGAACAACAGGGCCAGGTTCTACGAAATAGAGCCCCCGTTTATCGCAGATCTGGCATCGGCACCCCGCATTGTGGTTTCATTCGACCCGGAACCGAGCGCCAGGATGATGCTGATTACCGGGGAAAACGAATACTTTATGAGCAAACACAACACGGATATGACGGATGCCTGGCTCCGGCATGAATTCTTTTCACTGGAGAAGGAACCAACCGTTTATCGGATGGATATTCTGCCAGAATAAGTAAATCACCCTTTATCTGAGGCTATATCCAAAACTTCCCGCACCTTTTCTGTCATCTCCGCCATTGAAAATGGCTTCAGTCCCTCCGGCAGCTGCTTTTGTCTCAGGACGGGCCCGTGATCTGAAGGGTAATGGTAAAACAGGTGCCCTGGCCTTCGGTTGAATCCACATACATTTTTCCGCCGTGTTCCTCTATGATGCCGTAGACCACGGACAGTCCCAGGCCCACGCCCTTGCCTTTCTTCTTGGTGGTGAAAAACGGTTCAAATATTTTGGAAATATATGCGTTGGGCATGCCGGTGCCGGTATCCATGACCTGGATTTTCACGGCATTTTTGCCAGTGATACTGAAGGTTTTGAGGGTCAGCCGTTTTCTCTGGACCTGGGCCATGCTCTCCACGGCATTGGAAATCAGGTTCATGAGCACCTGCTGGATCTGGTCTTCTGATCCCTTGATCAGGGGCAGTTTTTTTTCCAGATCCTCGATAATCCGGATCTTGTTGAGGCGCAGGAGGTTGGCGTTGATCCTCAAAGTTTGTTCAATGAGTTCGTTGACGTCAAACCGGGTGACCTTGATTTTGGACTGCCGGGCAAAGGCCAGCAGATTGCCGATGATACGGGTGACCCGGCGGGTTTCCGTCTCCATGAGATCCAGATATTCCTGAAAAACACCCAGTTCCGATTGCGTGATACTGTCTTCGTTCAATATCCGCTTGCTGAGCAGCACCAGATTGAGTATGCCGGCCATAGGATTGTTGATTTCATGGACCACGGAAGAGGACAATTTCCCCAAAGATGCCATCTTGTCCTGGTGCAGAAGCTGCTCATGGGATTCTTTCAACTGCCGGGTGCGCTCCTCCACCATTTTCTGCAAATGTTCCCGGGTCTTTTTTTCATCGGCTTTGCGCTGGGTGATGTCCCGGCTGATTTCGATAAATTTTACAATTTTTCCTTTTTCCTCCCAGATGGGGAAAATGGTCAGTTCCGTGTACCAGGTTTTGCCCTTGTGGTCCACCCGGGAAAGCTCCACCTGGCAATGGCGCCTTTTTTTGATCACCTGATCCAGGGGGCAGCGTTCATGGCAGTTGGAGCTTTTCCGGGTGATGCGCTGGAACACCTCATAGCATTTATTACCGATCACATCTTCCCGGCGATACTGCATATGCTTTAAAAATGCATCATTGACCTCCAGAATTTTCTGGTCAGGCGAAATAATGAGAATAAAATCCCTGATCCCGTTGAGGATGGTCGCAAACTCATTCTGGGGAATACCGGTCATGAAAAACCCTTTGCACATTTTTCAACAAATGGGAAATATCCTTTTTTCTACCACAGGCCCGGCCAAAAACACAAGCGCGAATTCCCACAATGGTGTCGTAAAATCCAACAACCTGTAAAACCTCCTGACCGCGTACCGATGTTCCCTTTTTCCTTCATTCCTGCTGGGTTGTTGTTGGAAAATCCACCAATTTTCCCCTCTGCCTGTTTTGTATGGATCTGGAAACCATGTCGATAAACCCGCCTGAAATCACGGGGGTTCCGTCTTTTTTTTCCCGGGTCCAGGCCCTGGTATTGTTTTTGCTCTTATATCCGGTAACGGCTTGAAAGAAATTTTTTTTACCCGACACAAAGGAGGCACACCATGACGACCCCAACCACAAACTCTGTTTTGAAAAAAGAGGTTTCAAAAACCAGCCCTGTCTGGGAAACCGGCAACAACAGCAGTCCGCGTCCCTGTATCTGGATGCAGGCCGGGGTGACGGCCCAAAAAAACTGTACCCATTATTATGACTGCACCGGGTGCAAATATGATGCTGCCATGGAAAAGGCCGCTGCCGCCGGCAAACACCTCACCTGGCAGGAAGCCATGCGGCGGCAGCCGGGCAGCCGGCGCATCTGCCGCCATGCCATGACCGGCCGGGCAGACATGCGCACCTGCCCCATGAACTACAACTGCAACCGGTGCGCGTTTGACCAGGTGTTTGAGGACGCGTTGACCCCTGCCCGGGGCCATGAACCCGTCAGAACCACCCGGGTCAAGGGGTTTGATCTGGCCGGCGGGTATTATTTCCATTCCGGCCATACCTGGGCCGCCATTGACAGCGGCGGTGTCATCCGGGTGGGTATGGATGATTTTTCCTTCAAGGTGCTGGGAGGTCCGGACGGATTCGACCTTCCCCTGGTGGGACAGGAACTGAACCAGGCCAGGGCCGGCTGGGGGATTCGCCGCAAACACAACCAGGCAGATGTCCGCTCCCCGGTGAACGGGGTGATCACCCGGGTCAATGAAACCGTGAGATCCCGGCCGGATCTCTCCCAGGATCACCCGTACGGCGATGGCTGGCTGTTCACGGTGCACAACGCAGATATCAAAGGCGCGGTAAAGGACCTGATGGATGATGACACCAGCACCGCCTGGCTGGACAATGACGTCACCACCCTTGAAAAAATGATTGAAGAGATCACAGGCCCCCTGGCCGCTGACGGCGGTGTGCTGCAAAAAGATGTGTTCGGCGGCCTGCCGGCCCTGGGATGGGACCGGCTGACCCGGGCCTTTCTGTAATTTTTTTTGCTTGAGGAGAAATCCCATGGAACCGTTTCAAACCACGCAGCGAACCGCCCTTCAGTGCCTGTGGATGCAGGCGGGGGTGGTCCCGAAAAAATATTGTCCCACGGATTTTTCCTGTACCGGGTGCCGGTTTGACCGGGCCTTGAACCGGGTGTGCAGACAAAACCAGCATCTTCTGGATCAGGGGAAAACCCCTTCCGGGAAAAAAGGCGGTCTCAGGTTCTGGCAGGACCGGCTCAAAAAAATGCCGCCGGCCAACCGTCCCTGTATCCACCACATGAAGGGAAAAATTTCCTTTAAGGCCTGCCCGAACGCGTATCACTGCATTGACTGTGAATTTGACCAGTATTTTTATGACCATTTCAAGGTGCATGCCATGATACAGCCCATGGACTTTGAAACTGTCCGCGGGGTGGTTCTGCCGGCAGGATATTATCTGTCTGCCGGACACACCTGGGTGAAGATCGAAGACCCGGGGATTGTGCGCATGGGGATCGATGATTTTGCCTCCCGGCTTGTGGGAAAAATTGACCAGGTTGCAGCCCCCCTGATGGGCCAGCAAGTCACACAGGGGCAGACCGGGGTCACCCTGTATCGCAACAGATATCCCATCCCGGTTACCTCTGCGGTTTCCGGCGTCATCACCGAGATCAACCCGGCAATGGAAAAAAACCCGGGCCTGGTGACAACCGCCCCGTATACGGACGGATGGATATGCCGGGTGCACTGCCCGGATATCAAGCAGAATCTCAAACAGCTGATGTTCATGGCAGACAGCCGGCGGTTCATGGCCGGCCAGGTGGAAAAGCTGCATGCATTCCTGGAAGAGGCCACGCAATTGAAAGCGGCTGACGGCGGCTCCCTGGTCAAAGACATTCTGGGCAATGTCCCGGAAGCACACAGGGACCGGTTGATACAAACCTTTATTTCTCCAGGGCCTTGATGCTGTCGGACAATAAAATGCCGCAGTACCGGCAGAATTGATTCAGCTTCCGGTCCACATCTGCCATTGTCCGGCAGTAATGCATGATGCACAGCGGATCTTCACAATGGCGCAGATCAAAGGCATGGCCCAGCTCATGGATTGCTTCTTTGGCAATCCGGTCCATGAAATCCGCCATATCGATGGTATCCAGGCCGGTGTTCAGCCGGCAGGTGGAAACAACGGCGGTCTTTCCCCCCAGCTGGGCTTCGCCATACACATGGGTTAAAATGGGAATGAACAGGTCTTTTTTGGTGATGGCCACCACCTTGAGGCAGTGCTCAGGGGCGTTTTTTTCCAGCTCTTCCAGCACCCGGGTGGACCAGTACTGGTTCCGGTCGGCATCATAGGCAAAAGCAATGTCCGGCAAAAGCGGGGTGATCCGGACCTCTGTTTTAAACACCTCTGCCACTTTGTCTGCCACTGCCCCACTGATATCATCGGCGATATCGCCCACAGGGGACACCAGAATCAGACCGGACGGTTTCATGGATACAACGCCTTTTACTCCGTCTTCAGATCATACCGCTTGATCTTGTTGTAAAGCGTGGACCGGTCTATGCCCAGAATGCCGGCAGCCTTGGATATATGCCAGCCGGTCCGGGTCAGGATGGTGTGGATATGCTGTTTTTCCACATCATGCAGCGATACCCCGGCAGGGGGGCCCGGATGGTCCGGGGTTCCGCAGATGGGCAGGTCCCGGGGGGTGATGGTGGTGGTTTTGCACACCACCACGGCCCGTTCAACGGCGTTGGACAGTTCCCTGACATTGCCGGGCCAGTGATAGAGCATGAGTTCATCCATGGCATCTCTGCTGAACCGTTCCACGCCCCGGTTCACCTCCCGGGTGAATTTTTCCAGAAAATGGCCGGCCAGCAGGGGGATATCCTCCTTGCGCTCCCGCAGGGGCGGCATGGTCAAAGCAATGACATTGAGCCGGTAAAACAGGTCCTCTCGGAAACTGCGGTCCGCAACAGCGGTCTGCAAATCTGAATTGGTGGCGGCAATGACCCGGAAATCCGCGGTAATGGGCTGGGTGCCACCCACCCGGTAGAACACCTTGTCCTCGAGTATCTGGAGCAGATCGATCTGCATGCGCATGGAGATCTCACCGATCTCATCCAGAAACAGGGTTCCGCCGCCGGCCATCTCCAGGCGGCCTTTTTTCGTTTCCCTGGCATCGGTAAACGCCCCTTTCTGGTGGCCGAACAGTTCGCTTTCCATGATATGCCTGGGGATGGCCCCGCAGTTGACCGCCACAAACGGCCCTTCAGACACCCGGCTGGAGGAATGGATGGCTTTGGCGGCCAGGCCCTTGCCGGATCCGGTTTCCCCGGTGATGAGCACGGTGCTTTGTGTGTCCGCGATATCCTGGATCAACTCGAAAACCGTCTGCATGGCTGACGACTGGCCGATCATGCTTTCAAACCGGGTCTGCTCTTCAAAGGTGTCCTTTAAAAACGCATGCTCTTTCTCCTTTTTGCGGTGTTCCAGCAGCTTCTGGATCATCACGCCCAGTTCGTCCGGGTCAAAGGGCTTGAGCAGGTAATCATGGGCATGGGATTTCATGGCCTGCACCGCAGAAGGGATAGAGCCGTAGGCCGTGATCATGATCACATCGATGTCCGGATAGTTTTCCTTGACATGGGACAGCACCTCCATGCCGCTGATGCCGTCCAGCTGGATGTCCAGCAGCATGATATCAAATCCCTGTTTTTTGAGCAGTGCAAGGGCATCTTCGCCGCTGGGCACGGTG
>JAABUD010000081.1 GCA_011389555.1 Desulfotignum sp.
GGCTGCCGCGGTCATGATATTGGCCAGGGCAATATAGCACTGCTTGCAGCACCAGGCATACAGGTTCATCCGGGGAAACACCTCGGTTTCCATATACCACTTGTATTTTTCAATATAGGCTTTGGTCGCATCTTCCGGCAGTCCCCGCCCGGCAAAACTTTTGCCCACGTACGGGTGGCCCGGGGTGACCAGGTCCGGTCTGGCAAGGATTACGACCACATGGCTGCTGTCGGTCACCTGGGCCTGGTCCCAGCAGGCCGGCCGCAGTTGTTCCCGGATATCCACAGACTGGAGCACCAGAAACTTCCAGGCCTCCATACCGAAAGAGGAGGGGGACAGCCTGGCTGCCGCAAGGATGGTATCCAGGTCTGTGGGGGCAATTTTTTTGTCCGGATCAAATTTCTTACAGGCATGCCGGAAATGCAGGGCATCGATAATGGCATTCATGACAGGATTTCCTTTTGGATCATCGTATTTTCAGATACATGTATCGCTCAGTATAAAAAAATTGCCCCACGAAGAAAAGCCTTTATTTTCATTGCCCATTCATTTGTGCTTGACAATGTCATCCGGCGGCATGGAGTCCGGCGTAGGGTCCTGCGGCATGGTGGCCGGCCTTGTCCATGACATCCCCACATGCAAAGAACTGCTGGATCGGATCATGGCAGAGGCAAAACAGATCATTGAAAACCGGCTGACGGCCATGTTGTGACATTCACGCCTGACAGATCCGCCTTTCCGATGGATAGAAAGTCCATTGACACCCTGAATTCAAAAATGATATAACCATGCAAATCAGAAAAGGTTATTTTCGATATGCATGGTTATATCACGAGATTGATTGAAGACAAAATTCACCGGTCCCTGTCCCGTTCCCCTGCCACGGCCATTCTTGGGCCGCGGCAATGTGGAAAATCGACCACCGCCCGCATGGTGCTGAAAAACAGGCCATCCATCTATCTGGATTTACAGGATCGTGTGGATCGCAACAAACTGGCGGAACCCGAGCTTTTTTTCGACCGTTACCGGGAGAAGATGATCTGCCTGGACGAAATTCAAATGCTGCCGGAATTTTTTTCAGTACTTCGGTCGGAAATTGATAAAGACCGCAAGCCGGGCCGATTTTTAATTCTCGGGTCTGCCTCCCGTGATTTGATAAGACAATCCACGGAAACCCTGGCCGGCCGTATCGCTTATCTGGATTTAAGCCCGTTTCTGATCCATGAAGTGTCCCCATCCATTCCGTGGTCTGATCTATGGCTCAGGGGCGGATTTCCTGAAAGCACACTTGCCGTAAATGATGCGGACAGTTTCGACTGGCGCCTGGATTTTATCAGAACATTCATGGACAGGGATATTCCCGGCCTGGGATTCAATATTCCTGTTCGGGTCATCGAGCGGTTGTGGCTGCTGCTGGCACATTATCACGGACAAACGGTCAATTATCATAAACTGGCAGCGGCTGCGGACATCTCCATTCCGACACTGAAAAAATATCTTGCCATCCTGGAACAGACATACATGCTCCGCCTGCTGCCGCCGGCAGAAACAAACCTGAAAAAACGGTTGATCAAATCCCCGAAAGTATACCTGCGTGACAGCGGTATACTTCATGCCCTTCTGGACATCGAAACCTATGACAATCTTCTGGCCCATCCCATTGCCGGGGCTTCCTGGGAGGGGTTTGTGATTGAAAACATCATTGCCTGCTCCAGCCGATGGAACCCCTCTTTCATGCGCACGGCCAACGGGGCTGAAATGGACCTGGTCCTGGAACGGGCCGGCCAGCGCCATGTTTTTGAGTGCAAACTGTCCAAAGCCCCGAAACCCTCCCGGGGATTTTATGAACTGATTGATGCGGTTCAGCCGGAATCTGCATGGGTGATCGCCCCTGTTGATGACCCCTATGAGATCAGCGAAAAGGTAACGGTCTGTCCGCCGGAAAAACTCAGATCTTGTTTGCCGATTTCCCCGAATCCATGAAAACCGATCCCTTTCTCGCTTGAATATTCAATAATAAACCAGTATGTTGGATTACATAAAATCGCATTTATGAAACCTGGCACGAAAACTGGTTACAGGTGAATAAAGCCCTGGAATCGCTGCCGCGTGTGAAAGCCGCTCAGCCGAATGGTTCTCGCGGAGGCGGTTCAACGAGATAAAAAGGAGGCAAAGGAACTTATGGATGCTCCGGAAAGCAAACATCTTCGAAAGCATTGGCTCATGAGGGTTTTGCTGAGCAAAACCTTCATCTTCTCTGTTGCCCTGATTATCACCTACACCCTGGCGGGCTTTTTTCTTGCCCCCTATCTGATCCAGCGCCAATCCACGCAGTTTGCCCGGGAATCCCTCCAATGCCTCCTGGTCATGGAAGAGGTCCGGGTAAACCCGTACACCCTCACCGTTGATATCAAGAACTTCGACCTCAAGGACAACGATGGATCCCCGTTACTCGCATTCAAGGCGATTTTTATCAACTTGGAGATCTCCAGTCTCTGGCACTGGGCCTGGACCTTCGCGGATGTCCGCCTGGAAGGCCCGGTCGTGAACCTGCAGATAGAACCTGAGGGCCGCATCAACTTTATTGATATCGCAGACCGGATCTCGAAGAAAGAAAAGGAGGAAAAGGAGGAAAAAAGTAACGAAGATGTGCGCCTGCCGCGCGTCATCTTTGAGCACATTGCCCTGAACCAGGGGCGACTCGTTTTCACGGACCAATCCGGCCCCACTCCGGGCAGTATTACGCTTGAGACGATTGGCCTGGCGCTCAAAGACCTTACCACGCTGCCGGACAAAAAGGGAGTCTATTCTCTGGAAGCGGCCCTTCCCCACGGCGGAAAGCTCACAGGGGCCGGCGATGTTTCCCTCCATCCTCTCTGGTCTGAAGGCAAAGTGAAGGTGGAGGGATTCAAGGTCGTTTCGGCATGGGAATTTTTGCAGGATGACATTCTTCTGGACAAACCAGGGGGTGAAGTAGAACTCGAAGCCCGCTACGCATTTTCCCATTCCCATACAGATCCATCTTCTTCTTTTATCATCGAAAAATTGCAAGTGCTTGTCTCGGCCCTGGAACTCGAGGCCCGGGGGGACGGGGAGCCGATCCTGTTTGTGGACACCATTCGTCTCGATGACGGCCGGGTTGATCTGGGCTCTCGATCGTTTCAAAAGGGGGCCCTGGCCGAGAACCTGAACGTCTTCTTCGAGGGCGTGTCCTTGAAAGAGATGGAACAGGAGGAACCCCTGGTCACGCTGAAAAGTCTTGCCGTGGAGGGAGGCCGCATCGACCTTGATACCCGGCAGGTGACCCTGGAGAAGGTTATGATGGAAGGCGGGCATGCCGCCATGGTGCTGGAAAAGACCGGCGCCGTGAACCTGTTGCGCGTGCTCGAAAGGAGCAGTGTCGGCAAACCCCGAGAAAAAAATGAAGCTGCCCAGGACAAGGCCCGGGCGGAGGCACGGCCCTGGTCCGTTTCCGTCGATTCAGTGGAGGCGGCCGGGTTGAGTGTCGCTCTCAGGGATCAGATGCGGTCGCCCGCGCCCGCTGTGACCCTTCAAGACATCACGCTGGAACTTGCCGATTTTCACAGTGAAGGCAAGGCCTCTGTTCCTTTTGAGACGTCGCTGACGGTACAGGAAGGAGGCACCATGAATGCCAGGGGACGCTTCACTCTCGCTCAGAAAAGCGCGGAAGCCACGGTCCGTGTGTCGAACCTGGCCCTGACGCCTTTTCAGCCCTACGTGGCACAATACACCTACCTGAGCGTGGATGCGGGGGATTTCAACGCTGCGGGAAAGGTGAGCTACGGTGAGAAAGAGAATGGCCCGAACCTGCAATTCTCCGGCGACGCGCACATCAGCGATCTGCTCGTTTCCGAGTTGGACACCAGACTGGAAGACCCGGTGGACACCACGAAAAGATTTCTTGCCTGGCAGGACTTGAAGATGAACCATATCAAGCTGGGTCTTGGACCTGAACAGCTTGATATCGGAGAAATCCGCCTCATCGAGCCTTACGGAAAGCTGATCATATATGAAGACAAGAGCCTGAACCTGAACAAGGTGCTGCGGCATACCCAAAAAACGGTCGAAGAAAAAAAACCGGTGTCCCAGACGGAAACTTTCGGCGGGTTTCCCGTGGATGTTCAGAGGATCCGCATCGAAAAAAGCGTCCTTGATTTTGCAGACCTGAGTCTCCGCATACCATTTGCCGCAAAGATCTATGAGTTGAAGGGAGCAATCGTCGGGCTCTCCTCCAGACCAGGTGCCCGGGCGCAGATTCAGCTCGAAGGCCGGGTGGATGAATATGGCACATCCAGTATCCAGGGACAGATCGAGCCGTTCAACATCAAGCATTTCACGGACATCGACATGATTTTCAAGAACGTGGAGATGACCAGCCTCACCCCGTACACGGGGAAATTCGCCGGGTACAGGATCGCCTCCGGAAGGCTTTCTCTCGATCTTCACTACCTGATCCAGCAGAGTGAACTCAAAGGAAGCAACCAGATCATCCTGGATAACCTCATGCTGGGCGAGAAGGTGGAAAGCCCGGATGCACCCGACATCCCCCTCGAACTTGCCGTTGCGCTCCTCAAAGATAGCGATGGCCGGATCGACATCGGGCTCCCCGTTTCCGGCAACCTGGACGATCCTCAGTTCAGCTACGAAGATCTCATATGGAAAACCCTTTTCAATTTTTTCACCAAAATCGTCACTTCCCCTTTCAGGGCACTGGCCGGCATGTTCGAAGTGGAAAAGGAGAATCTCGAGACCATCGAGTTTGAACCGGGCAGGGCCGTGCTGCCTCCTCCGGAGCGAGAAAAAGTGAAGACCCTTTCCACAGCCCTTGCCAGGCGCCCGCAACTCACGCTGAAAATCCAGGGCCGGTTTGATCCCGTCAAAGACGGTGAGGCACTGAAGTCCATGGGGATCCGGCGTGAAATTGCCGGGCGCGCGGGTAGAGTGGTTGGAACTGACGAAGATGCGGGACCAATGGATGTGAGCAATCCCCTGGTCCAGCGCGCCATCGAAACGATGGTCACAGAGCGGATTTCCGCCGATGCACTGGCCGCGGCCAGGGAGAATGCAGCAAAGCAGACGGCTGCGGCGGACAAAAAAAAGGAGAAGAAGCCAGCGGAACCGCTCCCGTCAGACGCGTCCCGCGAGCTTTATACGGCCCTGTTTCAAAAACTTGTCGACGCGCAGCCGGTAACCAAAGTCCGGTTGCACGAACTGGCCCGTGAACGGGCGGAAGCGATCAAGCAGGAATTTATGGAAGCGGGGACGATCGATGAGACAAGGCTGATGGTCCTTGAACCCTCAGCCGCTCAAGAAAAGGACGAGAAAGCCGTATCTTCCGGGCTCACCCTGGATGTTCACCGCTGAGCGGATTGTGGGATCTGACACGCCGCCGGTGATTTTTTCATCCGGAATACGGGTTTTCTAAGGAATGCCCGAGGCATCCGGCGATGAAAAAAAGCGCAGCGCTTCCGGGTATGTGGAAACGCCGCGCTTTGTCGGACGATCACGTCAAAAAGAGGTGACGCGGTTCAGATTATGATTTTGCCAGGTCGAACCGGTCCAGGTTCATGACCTTGTCCCAGGCCGCCACAAAATCGGTCACAAACTTTTCCCCGGCATCGGCACAGGCATAGACTTCCGCCAGGGCCCGGAGCTGGGAGTTGGCGCCAAAAATCAGGTCCACCCGGGTGGCGGTCCATTTCTTTTCATCGGTTTTCCGGTCCCGGCCCTCAAACAGGTCTTCATCCTCTGACACAGCCGACCATTGCGTTCCCATGTCGATCAGGTTCACGAAAAAGTCCGGGGTCAGGGTTTCCGGTTTATCCGTGAACACGCCGTGCCCGGACTGCCCGAAGTTGGCATTCAGAACCCGCATACCGCCCAAAAGCACCGTCATTTCCGGCGCGGTCAGCGTCAGGAGCTGGGCCCGGTCGATCATCAGGTCTTCGGCCTTGACCGTGAATCTGGCTTTGAGGTAGTTGCGGAACGCGTCCGCTTTCGGTTCAAGCACGGAAAAAGATTCGGCATCGGTCTGCTCATCCGTGGCATCCGTGCGTCCCGGGACAAAAGGCACCGTGACATCATGCCCCGCTTTTTTGGCGGCCTGCTCCACGGCGGCGCATCCGCCCAGGACAATCAGGTCGGCCAGAGACACTCGTTTATTGCCGGCCTGGGCTTTGTTGAACGCGGTCCGGACCTCTTCCAGGGTCTGGAGCACGTTTGCCAGCTGCTCGGGCTGGTTGACCTCCCAGTCCTTCTGGGGGGCCAGGCGGATGCGTGCGCCATTGGCCCCGCCGCGGAAATCCGATCCCCGGAACGTGGATGCGGATGCCCAGGCCGTGGATACCAGCCGGGAGACCGACAGGCCGGATGCCAGGATTTTTGCCTTGAGATCAGCGATATCCGATGCATCGATCAGCTCATGATCGACTTCAGGCACGGGATCCTGCCAGATCAGTTCTTCGGCCGGCACTTCCGGCCCCAGATACCGGGACCGGGGTCCCATATCCCGGTGGGTCAGCTTGAACCAGCCCCTGGCAAAGGCATCGGCAAACGCTTCCGGGTTTTCCAGGTAGCGCCGGGAGATCTTCTCATAGACGGGGTCGAACTTCAGGGACAGGTCTGCCGTGGTCATCATGGGCCGGTGTTTTTTGTTCGGATCATGGGCATCCACCACCATATCCTCGTCATCCACATCTTTGGCCAGCCATTGATTGGCGCCGGCCGGGCTTTTCACCAGCTCCCAGTCGTATTTGAACAGCACC
>JAABUD010000082.1 GCA_011389555.1 Desulfotignum sp.
GATTTTCCAGGTCCCGGTCTCCGGAATACCGGCTTTTGGGTTTATCGCTGGTGGCCAGCCACTCCTCTTCAGATCCCCAGTAGACGTCTTCTTCCGGCTCCCAGATGTCTGCGCGGCCCCCGGCAAAGCCAAAGGTCTTGAACCCCATGGATTCCAAAGCACAGTTGCCGGCCAGGATCATGAGATCGGCCCAGGAGATTTTTTTGCCGTATTTCTGCTTGATGGGCCAGAGCAGACGGCGGGCCTTGTCAAGATTCACGTTGTCCGGCCAGCTGTTGAGGGGAGCGAATCGCTGGTTACCGGTGCCGCCGCCGCCCCGGCCGTCACCCAATCGATAGGTGCCGGCGCTGTGCCATGCCATCCGGATAAACAGTCCCCCATAGTGACCGTAATCCGCAGGCCACCATTCCTGGGAGTCTGTCATCAATGCATACAGGTCTTTTTTGACCGCATCGAGCTCCAGTTTTTTGAATTCCTCGGCATAGTTGAAATCATTGCCCATGGGATTGCTCTTGGCGGAATGCTGGTGAAGTATTTTCAGATTGAGCTGGTTGGGCCACCAGTCCCGGTTGGATGGGCCGCTGCCGGCCACCTGGCTGGATGTTTTACCGGTTACCGGGCATTTGCTTTCTTCATTGGACATACGAACCTCCTTGAATTTCGGGTTATTACGCGTCAAGGGCAATAACACCCTTCCGTAAATAAAAAAAATTATTTTTTCAGGGCCTGACACGGGCGGCATATGCCGAAAAAATCCAGCCGATGGGTCAGAATGGTAAACTGTGTTTCTCCAGCCACCTCTTTTTTCATCTCATCCAGGCTGTCCAGGACCGGATCGACAATTTTTCCACATTGGATGCAGATCACATGCGGATGGGGAACGGGCCGTTTACCGTCATACCGGTTGCTTCCATCCGGAAATCCCAGTTCAAGAACCTCACCCAGTGATTTCAGCAATACAATGTTTCTGTACACTGTGGCAAGACTCATGGTGGGGAAATCCCCACGAAGCTGTTCATAAATGGCTTCAACACTGGGATGACCTTCGCTGACAGCAAGAATTTTCGCGATGGCCAGTCGCTGGGGCGTTATTTTGTGGGCTTTCGCTTTCAACTTCTGAATAATGGATTGAACACGTTTTTCCGGATCGGCCACGTCAGGTCTCCTGATATTAAATAATAACACTTATCATTTAACATCGATTTTCTTTGTTGTCAACCACTGGAAACGGGTTCACCCGGATTTCATTGGAGTTCAGCACCGTGCGTATTCGGCGCCGGCTGATGCGGGCGGCTCTGCATCAGGCCGGCAATCGTGATGTTGTCCAGGCAATGGAACATCGCCTTGCTGGCCTCCACCCATACCCATCTGGACAGACAGTCACCGGCCTGGTTACAGATACCGCACTGCCGGATATCTGTTTCCGCACAATCGGTGATGGCGGTGCTTTCTTCCAGCGTGCGCACAATATCTCCCACCGTAATGTCGGATGGGGGTTTGGCCAGGGTGTGACCGCCGTAAGGTCCCCGCTGACTTTTGATCATTCCGGCCAGCTTCAGTTTCCGGACCAGTTGTTCCAGATATTTGACAGAGATCTTCTGTCTCCGGGCGACCTCACCGAGAGGAACGGGTTTTTTTTTTGCATATATGGCCAGATCGATGATCAGACGGGTGCCGTAACGGCTCTTGGTGGTGAGTCTCATACCGACAATATACCCCTTTTTATGAGAATGGCAAAAACTATTATTTTTCTGTGCCGGTCAATCGCGGCATTTCAAGTTACGGTGTCAGCGGACTCACACCGTTTTCGCCGACACTGCCGGGGGGTTTCCGGGGCAGTCGAATGATCAGCTCAGTGCCCTGGTTCAGGGCGGAAGTCACATGCACCGTGCCCCCGTGCTGCAGAATCACCCGGTGGGCGATAAACAGGCCGAGCCCGGTTCCCCGGGAACCTTTGGAGGTAAAAAACAGGGTAAACATCTTTTCCCGGGTTTCCTGGTCCATGCCGATACCGTTGTCCTGTATGCAAAAACATACCATCTCTTCCGGTTCGATGGTCACGGTCAAGGATACGCGGTGAACCGGTTTGTCATGATCATAGGTACAGGCATCCACCGCGTTCTCCATAAAGTTCACCAGGGCGGATTCCATCCACACGGAGTCGATCTCCATGATACCCGGTGACTCCGGCAGATGAACCTCACACAGGACATTGTTTTTCAACGCGACGGGTCTGACACTTTTCATGACATGTTCCACAATGTCCGCGACCGCTACGGGGGCGTACATCATCTGTCGAGATCTGGCAAAATTGAGGATCTCCAGAACCATGTCCCGGATTTTATCGGTCATCATCTTGACCTGGTCGAAGGCCCGTGACACACGCGCTTCATCCTGGCGTTTCAAACCGGTTTCCAGCTGATAGATACCGCCGTCCAGTGCGGTGAGCATTCCTTTGACCCCATGGGACATGGACCCGAGCATCAGGCCCAGGGAGGTCAGGTGATCCTGAAGCTGCCGGATCTGGGTGATATTGGTGGAGATTTCCATCACCTGGGTGATCTCATCTTTTTCATCCATGATGGGGGCGGTGTATGTCAGGACATGATATTGTCTGCCGGAAATGGCCGTCACGACCTCTTCCGTACTGTGGACCCGACCGTCCTGAAACGTCTGGATCACCGGGCAGTTTTCGCAGGGAGAGGACCGGTGCTTGTAGATCTGGTAGCAATATCCGCCCACGTAATTGCCGAAATGCTTTTTAAACCATTTGTTGATGGCGGTGATTCGCAGATTTCTGTCCTGGACGGAAATAAAACAGGGCACGGAGTCGAACAGCTGTAGAAAATGGTTCCGGGCGGTGTGCAGGTCGGTGAGCCGCTGAACATACCGGTCGATTTTCCGGTTTTTCACCGAACGATTCCGGGCTCTGGCCATATCCAGCATCAGGGCCTTGCTGTTGATGGGCAGGTGCAGATACGCGACCGCGTCCAGAGCGAACCGGTCCATGGCCCGGTCCACCTGTTCCGACGTACCGTAAACGATCAGCTGGGTCGAGGGATCCGCCCCGAGAAGATCGGCTGTCCGCGTGGCCGTGATCTCCCCGTCGATCAGAGGATTGCCCAGCAGAATGTTCCATTTTTGATTTTCCAGCTGTGCCAGGATCTCTTGCGCGTCATCCGACACAGTGACTTCATACTGATGGCGCTGAAGATACGTGCGGATCGCTTCTCCATGTTCACGGTCACTGTCCATCAATAACACGGTTTCAGCCATGACACCGTCTTTCTTTTTTTAGTTGGGGTTCGTATGTTCTATCAACCGATGGCCTCTTTCACGATACGGATCAGTTCTTCCCGGTCAAACGGTTTTTTGACTGCGGCAATGGCTTTGGGAATGGCGTGCTCATTGCCTGACAGGCCGGAGATCACGATCACCGGCGTGTTTTTCAGCGTTTTGATCTGCATCATCTGGCGGTAAAACCGCGGCCCCCATTCCCCGGGCATCTCAATGTCCAGCGTGATCAGATCCGGCTGGAAAAGGCGGGCCGCTTCAAGACCTTTTACGGCATCGGACGCCACCTGGGTATCATAGCCGTTGTCTGTGAACAGCGCAGAAAGATAGTCCAGGATGTTGGGATCATCATCTATGACCAAAATTTTTTTTGACATTGTTTATCTCCCTTCCACTCAACGATTAATACTGATTACCGGACAGCCCGCCCTGACGATGACCTGTTCGACATTGCTGCCAAAGACATTTTCTTCTGTCTGTAACTTTCTGGAATGATGGGCCATGACGATGAGATCGGAATGCCGCTCCCTGGCAAACTTGACAATTTCCATATAAGGAATTCCCTCCCACACTTCCATCGTATACTGCTGGAGTGTCTTGAGCCGGGATTCATACCGGGCACGGATCTTCCGCAGTGTTTCCCTGATTTTCTGTTCAATTTCATCCTGGGACATCAAGCGTTCAGAAGACAGGCTGTTGATGGCAAGGGCATGAAAGACATTCAGTTCACAATCCAGGGTCTGTGCCATGTTCAATGCAAAATCAAACGCTTTGTCAGAGGCTTTTGAGAAATCCGTGCCAAAGGTGATGTTGGACACCCCGCCCCAGAAAGAAGCGGCCGGTCTTGTGACCACCAGCACCGGACACCTGGCGGACCGGGCCACTTTCTGCAACGTGGTGCCGGCCACGGTTTTTTTGTATACGGCATCATGTTCCTCTTCCGTACTGCCCCCTAGAAGAATCAGGTCCGGTTCGGTCTCTCTGGCCCGGCGCAGAATCTCTCTGGCAGGGACCCCGACCGCCACATGGATGTCATAGTCCAGCCCGTTTTTCAGGTAGTCGGCGTAATACGTGGTGATCTCTTCCTGAACCCAGGCGATGTAATCATCATCCACATCCACCCGCTCCCGGGTCTTGATATCCACCACCACCTGGCTGTATCCCCGGGAAGGGACACCCAGCACATGAAATATATCCAGACGGGCATGGTATGCCCGGGCGATGTTGAATGCCACCCGGGCCGCATGGTCACTGGGCCGCGTCGCTGATGTGGCAAACAGAATTTTTTTGAACATGATTCCCTCCCCCCCTTGTTTTGACGGTTTACTCTTCCGGCTTCATATGATCCGGTATGATCAGCATATGGATAATCAACGGCTTTAAAAAAGACCATCGAATGCCGATCTCATATTCCTCCTCCAGGTCCCGGATAGCGTCCCAGCAGTTGTGACAGGGGGCGATCACCAGATTGGCACCCGTGGCCAGAATCTGGTCCCTTTTTGTGAGAAGAGCCCGGTTGCGCTGTTTTCGGAAAACGCCGATGCCGTTGAATCCGCCGCCGCCGCCGCAGCAGTAGTTGTGTTCCTTGTTAGGGGACATTTCGATAAAATACCCGGGGGCCACGATATGATCCATGATTTTCCGGGTGGCCTCTTTCAAACCATGATTCCGGATATAGTTGCAGGAATCCTGGAGCGTGACCGGTTCCTGGATCCGTTTTTCCGGATCGATCTTCAGCTTACCGGATTCCAGGGCCTCGGCCAGCCATTCCACGTAATGGATCGATTCCACGGGGGGCCGTCCGTCCGGACGACCGGCCCAGTAGGGTCCCTCGATCACGGTGGCCCGGTGGGCATGACCGCATTCGGTTCCCACCATCCGTTTCGGCTGGAGCCGTTCCATGGCATCATAGACCGATTCCACCTGCATCTTGCAGGCGGCCCAGTCCCCGGCAAACATGGCCAGGCTGGTCTGTTCCCATCCTTTGGACGCAATGGTCCAGTTTTCTTTGGCCGCATGAAACAGCACGGCCGCCTCCCCCAGGTCTTCCGGGTAATGCTTGACCTCCCGGGCATTGACCGTATAGAAAATATCCGCGTCTTTTTTGTCCACGGGCACGGTCAGCCCGGGATAATCATCCTCGTACTCCTCCACCATCCACTCGAAGGTTTCCACGAAATCTTCATCCGTGACATCCATCTGGGCCCGGAACGCCCGGTGCATGCCGGCCCCGATTTTCAGCTCCCAGGGAACGAATCCCTGCTGGTAGAGCAGCCCCCGCAGGTATCCGAACAGGATGCCTGTATCGATGCCGTGGGGGCAGTACATGCCGCAGCGGTTGCAGCAGGTGCACTGGGCCCAGGCCACCTCCATGGCATGGCGCATGAATGCGTTGCTCACGTTTCCTCTGCGCTTGACGATTTCCCCCAGAGTGGACTGAATCTTGTACGCCGGCACCTGTTTGGGATCTTTGCCATTGACCTGATACAGAAAACAGCTGTCCGCACACATGCCGCAGTGGGCGCAGATCTCCAGCCAGGTTTTCAACCGGGATTTCATGGTTTTCTGAATGGTGGATGCCAGCAGTTCTGTGTCCACATCCAGGTGTTTCATCTCTTCGTAATATTTTGCACCACTGGAGTCGGACAGCAGGAAATTCACTTCCTCGGGTGTATTGATCGGTATTTTGTTGCAGTATTTACCTTCCGGCATGGATCGTTTTCTCCTTCACATGGGTTGCCAGTCTTCTTTTTTGGTTACCAGGCCATTTTGGTGCCTTTCATGCCCCCGCGCTTGATGCCGAAATCCATTCCCAGCTGGGCCCGGGAGGCAAAAAACAGAAACACGTGGGACATTTTGGTGAACGGGATGGCAATCAACAGCAGTTCACCGCTGAATATGTGCAGGTTCAGCCAGAACCCGTATTCTCCCACCTGATATCTTGCCAGAAGCCCCGTGATAAACGGTGCCAGGGCAATAAGCCAGATGAAATAATCGTTCCAGGTGGTCAATATGCGCACTTCGGGCAGCACTAAGCGCCGCAGGATCAGAAACGCGCCGCAACCCACGGCCAGCCAGGAAAGGAAATCCGCCAGGGCCGGCCCCAGGGTGATCAGGGAAAACCCGACTTTGCTTTCCAGAAACAGGTTGTGCCCGGCCAGAAAAAGGGGAACCGCCACGGCACTGACATGAAATCCGAAAAACGCGGCCGTCATCACCGGCTGGGTTCGCCAGCCCCGGGTCCCGTATGGAATCAGCCATTTGTAGATGGATCTTACGGCCCCTTTGATTCCCGCTGCCGGATGGGCCCGGTAGGCCACCCGGTCCAGCTGCCAGTTCAGTCCCAGAAAATAACGCACAAACCGGACCGCCATGCCGATAACACACACACCGATCGCGATCCAGAAAAATATGCCTGTCAAAAACTCATGCATTCTTATCTATCTCCATGTTTCGTTATCATCACAAGCCGTTCTCATCGTCTCTGTCTGTTAAAAACCACCAGAAAAGCGGCAGGGCCACGAGAAGGCCGCCCATGATCAGATAAGCGACCGCCTTGGTGTGTACCATGAAATCCTGAAGTGTGAAAAACAGGGTATTCATTGTTGTTTTCTCCCTATCATTTCAGTTTATGTCATGTCCTGCCCGGGGGAATGGGCCGGATAGTCCGGATGTTCATGCAGCACCGGCATCCGGGTGGCGATAAACCGGTACATCACAATGCCCAGGGTCACGATAAAAACAGACGTGCCGATTTCCATCAGGCTGGGGACATACCGTTCATCGGACGGCAGGTGGTAGTTGAACGCAATCACGGAAATATTCAGCCGGTTCAGGACAATCCCCAGCACGGTCCAGGCAGCGGCCCACCGGACAAAAATCAGGTTCCGCTCCCGGACGCCCATGGCGAACAAAAGGGCCGGAAACGCCACAAACCCGATCACTTCCACCAGATACCACATTCCCCACCCCGTCGTCAGCAGGTGCCAGTGATCATCGATGGCGATGCCGATCAATTTGATGCCCAGGTACCCCGCCATCACGAACGCGGCGGCTTTGGCAAACCCCATGGCCACCCCGGGGGCCTCATGGTGATGGGTGTCATCCATGTGACGACTCAGATACCGGTGTGCCAGCGTGCTTTCAAAAATCACCATGGACATCCCGGCAAACATGCTGGAAATAAAGAAATACACGGGCAGATAACTGGAATACCACAAGGGATGGAGCTTGGATGGGGCGATCATGAACAAAGCGCCTAACGAAGACTGGTGCAGGGTGGACAGCACCACCCCGAAAATGGTGAGTATCAACGTCAGCTTCACCACCATGGCCCGGATTTTTTTGAATCCCAGCCATTCAAAGGCCGCCGGCGTGAATTCGATGAACAGAACGGTCAGGTACAGGAATACGCACAACCCCACTTCAAACAGCAGAGAAGAGGTCCCCTGGGAGACGAAAATGGGATAAGGCAGCCGCCACGGACGTCCCACATCATAGTGCAGGGCCAGCACCACCAGGGCATATCCTAAAAAGGCCGTGAGGATGGCCGGCCGGACGGCTGAATGATACCGTTTCAACCCGAAGATGTAACAGGCGGCCGACGTGACATATCCCCCGGCGGCCAGGGCCACCCCGCACAGCAGGTCAAATCCGATCCACAGGCCCCAGGGGTTGTTGTTGTCCAGGTTGGTCACGGCCCCGATGCCCTGGGTGAAGCGCATCACGGTCAATACCGCGCCGGCCGCCAGTATGATGCCGACAATGACATTGAAGGGGGTCCACAGCTTGCGGGCGGTGAGTGTGCCGTTGTCTGTCATGCTATTCATCCTCCTTGCTCTGTGCCGGTTCCGGGTCTTTGGCAGCCTCTTCAAGTGCTTTTTTCACCTCGAAATTGATGGCGGATTCTTTTTCCTGAACCCATTTTTCCCTGAGGGTGTCTATCTGCTGCCGGTTTTCTTCCCTGCTTCGGGCGAGGGCTTCGGCAACGGCCGTCTGTTTTTCCTGTTCCGCAATTTTCTGTTTGCGCTTTGAGATGGCATAGACCCCTGTCAGCAGTACCGGCCACAATCCCACGACAATGGGTACGGCGGACAACGGGCCGGCCGTGAGTTCCGGCGCGGACCGGGTGCCCAGATCCTCCCTCATCCCCATCTGCCCGAAGGGAAGGCCGGACAGATACAGCCAGCTGGTACCGCCCATCTCATGCTCGCCATAGACATGGGACACATACCGTTCCGGATACGTCCGGATCCGCTGCCAGGCATAAGCGAGCAATTCATCGCGGGTGCCGGATATCAATGCGCCGGCCGGGCAGTCCTCGACACAGCCGGGCCGTTTTCCTTCAAGAATCCGGGGATGGCACATGGTGCATTTGGTCACCCGGGGGGCCAGGGCCTTGTGATATTCATACGCAGGAATATTGAAAGGACAGGCCACCATGCAGTACCGGCAGCCCACGCATAATTTTTCATGATAGACCACGGCCCCTTCCGGGGATTTTTCCAGTGCCTTGACAAAGCAGGCGGAGGCACAGGCAGGCTCCAGGCAGTGGTTGCACTGGGTTTTCACAAACACGGGCCGGGTGTTGTCAAAACGGTTGACCACCGTGAACACATCCGCACCGGTCCGGCGTTTCTGATCCAGCACGCTCAACTCTTCAAACGATTGTTCCGGTTCGGGAAGGTTGTTGACCCGTTGACACGCGCTTTCGCATTTACGGCACCCGATACATTTTGTGATATCATGAAGCACGCCCCGGCTGTCGGGCCAGCCGGAAAATTCCTTGTTGGACGCGCTTCGGGCCGTGTCTGGAACACCGATGGCCGGTCCCAGTGCCAACGCCCCCAGGCAGCCGATAAATTTTCTTCGCGAGATAGCCATAATCATTCCTCTGTTTGTGTCTTATCCCTACACAAGGTCCTTATTTTTTCTCATGACAGATCTGGCAGTCCGTGGCCGGCACCGCCTCAATTTCCATTTTCTGATGACAGCCCATGCACTGGGCGTGATACGCGGTTTTCAAATCCGGAATGCCCGGTGCGGATGCCGGGATACCGTCACCTGAAACAGCATGGCAGGCAGCACAATCGGGCGGAGTCAAAGATGACGGGCTGTTGTGATGGCAGCCCATGCACAGGGTCTGCTGATTTCCATGGAACGTATTGGCCAGATCACTTTCTTCCACCCGTTTGGCGATCCCATCCATCACTTTGCGGTGGGGAAAACGGCTGGGCTGGTACGTGTCGGATAATTTATCAATCACGACGGTTTCCGGGATATCTTTTTGCATCACGGGCCGATATTCGTCGGATGAAGCGGAAACCAGCTTGTCGGCCCGCATTTTCCGCATGTCAGGATCCTGCACCACCGTCCGGTCCGGATCATTGTGGCAGACCTGACAGGCGTTCTCCGACATCCGGGACCGGGGCATGACATCATGACAACCGGCACAATCGGTTTGACGGGTTTCCAAAACATGACATCCCACACAACTGCCGGATTCGGTCTGCGCATGCATGGCCTGTTCCAGCCGGACAAACCCGCCTTTTTCATCTCCGGCCGGTGTGTGACACTGGCTGCACGATTCCAGGGAATCATGATGACAGGCCCGGCAGGAGGCGGCCGCGGTTTCATGCTGTTTGTGATCGAAAACAACCGGTGACATCCGGTAGACGGCCTTGTCTTCTCCAGTGGTTCCCCCGGTCATGAAAACCGCATCCGGCTGATTCCGTTTCATGCGGGGCACATCCGGTATCACCGGCATTTCTGCGCGGACCCCCGCCTTGTGGCACCCGTAACAATCAACGGGTCCGGCTTTCACTTCCCGGTTTTTTTTCTCCAGATGGCAGGCCACACAAGCATCATGGGAGGCTTCACGTATCGATCGGACATTGTCGTCTGTCTGAACGGATTTGTGACAGTAACTGCAGGCACTTTCCGTCCCTCTTTCCGTCACGATCCGCTGCTGTGCGTCATCGTACCGGTGATGACAGGCATTGCAGTTCTCAGGGGCGGACGGATCGTCCGGAGAGACGATGTGGTCGGATACTTCATGAATATAATGAAGAGAACGGTCGAAATCGATTTTTTCCCACTGAGCACCGGGCGCGGCATCCGGCACCGGAACCCCGTGACATGAACGGCACTGAGCGGTCGTGGGCCCGGCCGGTTCACCGGCGTCTTTCCGCTGTTCATGGCACACAATGCAGTGATCATGGTACAGGGCCATGGATGCCGGCGGGTCGATGCGCTGAAACCGGAAAACAACGGTTCCGTTTTTTTGAGCGTGACATCGGGTACAGTCGCCGTCGACCGACTCATTATGACGGGTATGCAGAAACGGCACGGGCGGCATCTCTTCCCCCCCGGCTTCCGGCGGCAGATTGATGATGATCCGGTCCGGAGGTGCGGATTCCTTTTCCAGGGCGGTTTTTCCTGGAAACGGGAACAGGAGAAGGATCATCCCCGCGGCCACGATCCATAAACATGCGATCCGTTTTACCATCTTCACTATCCTCAAAATACAGTTGTGTTGAAATATATCCTGCTATAAACCAACTAAATCAATATGATATTTTCCTACTGTTTTGATATGAATCTGTCAATAAAAAAATGGACTTTGAAAAATTTTTTCAGACCTTGACCGGCACTTCTGACTGGGATAAGGTGCCGGGCATGCCTCCTTTCCTGGAAATACAGGTGAAACGCCTGATGTCGCGCTTTTCTTTGAGTTACATCAGAGAGGACACCTGTATGGAATATTTCCTGCAGGATCCAGAAAAACAGGCCCTGGTGTCATTGAATCTGATTCTGTCCCATGACCGGTTCGCCCGGGGTCTGTATGTCTCCAAATTCTATCCCCAGCTGTTTTTGACGCCGGATCACCGGTTTCTGTCCGCCGCCTGTTTTTATCTGATGGTCCATCACAGCGTGAAGGTGTTCGGCCTGGCAGATCACTGCCGGGTGTCCCTTGAAACGGACACGAGCGTGTATGACGAATTTTATTCCCGGCTGCCGGAATTTCATTTTCGAATCGCTTGTCAGCGCCCGTGCCGGCGGGTCTGTCTCTACGGCAGTTATGAACGCCTGTCCATTGACACGACAATCATCGAAGAAAACAGAAAAATGTGTCTGTAATCCGGATTCTGTTGTGATATAATCGAAAAACCGTCCGGTCGAAGGACCCAATCAACCGGACAGAAACGATGCACAAAGAGGAGATCTATGCTCAGTGTTACTCAAACGCCGCTGCCCGCCACATCCCGGGTGCTGTTCAGAGGGGATTGTCTCAGGTTCACCCTGACGCTGGACAAAAAAGCGGCCGGAAATGCCTGGGTACGCACCAACTTAGGGACCGCCGCCATTGCCCGGCAGGAGATCATCGCCCGGGTGGAGAAAAACGAGATCAAGCTGGATGAAGGCTGGTATGATATTCAGATGTCCCGGAAGGATGCGGTCACGTTCACCATTTTGCTGCCGCTGCACCAGACCGGATATTTTCAGGCCAAATGTTTTTTCATTCCTGAAAATCAGACCGTTCCCATATGGCCGGAAGGGGATAACTGTATC
>JAABUD010000083.1 GCA_011389555.1 Desulfotignum sp.
GCCAGGGTCCGGCAGGAATATCCGGATACCTTGTTTCTGCTGGAAGGGCTGGGGGGGCCGTTGAAGACCACCCGGGACATCCTGGGCCGCGGCAATTTCAACTGGGCCTATTCCGAACTGTTTCAGCACTATTCCCGGGAAGAGATCACCCGATATCTGCCGTTTGCCCTGGAAGTGTCCGACACCTGCGGCCACATGATTCATTATGCGGAAACCCATGACAACAACCGGCTGGCATCGGTATCCACCACGTATGCGGCCATGCGGACCGCTTTGTGCGCCCTGTTTTCCGTATCCGGCGGCTTCGGGTTTGCCAACGGGGTGGAATGGTTTGCCACAGAAAAGATCAATGTCCATGAGTGTCCGGGGTTGAACTGGGGAGCCAAAGACAACCAGGTGGATTTTATTTTCCGGCTCAATGAGATTCTGAAAACCCATCCCGTATTTTTCCAGACCGCCCGGCTGACGCTGATACACAACAATGACACCCGGGCACTGGCCCTGTTGCGGTTTCATCCGGAAACCGGCAAGCATCTGCTGGTGTTGGTGAATCTGGATTGCGAAGAACCGTCCCCGGTTTTCTGGCAACGATCGGATGTGGGGGTGGATCAGATGGAATGGATGGATCTGTTGACAGATACCCGGGTCTCCCTGCTGATGGACGGGCCCGTGGCCGGCATCACCCTGGCCCCGGGGGAAGTGATGGCCCTGACCCCGGATCCGGCCGATGCCCGGGCCCTGGCGGCAGCCGCGCAGCGTGACGAACACACCCCGGCCCCCGTACCGGATCAGGTGCTGAATCAGAAATTCAGGGCCGGGGTCCTGGCGGTGAAAACGTCGCTCCATGGATACACGGATGTGAGCGGCCTGGACTTGAACCAGGCGGCTCGGCACCTGTCGGAAAATCCAAAGGAATTCATCCGGTCTTTTTTTCCGGATACGTCGGAAAGCCGGGTCATTCTATTTGATGTGACCAAAGACCTGAACCGTCAGGTCATGGTGCCGCCCGGTTTTTTTCTGCTGGTGAACAGTCCGGTGGGGTTCCGGGCGGAAATTCTGGATGCCCGGGATACAAACCGGTGCTCCCTGGGGTATGAAGAAGGGATGCCCTTGAAAAACAAAGGCTTTTTTGCCCTGTTCATGCCCAGGATCTTCAGAAAAGCCCACAAACCCTGCTGCCTGAATCTGCGGCTGTTTTATCCGGACCAGATTCAAACGGCCACGGCATCCATTCTGTATCTGGCGCCCTTTGACACCCTGCATCTGCGGACCACCTTCACCCGCCGCAAAATTGCGGCCGATCCCGGACTCACACTGCTGGCAACCACCCGCACCGGCGGCATGATGCGGGCCCCCGGAGACTGGGCACAATTGCACAGCCGGTATGACAGCCTTCTGGGAGCGAACCTGAATCCCGGCATGCCCGAAAACCGCTGGATGACGCTGGCCCGCTGCCGCATCTGGGCGATTTTTCAGGGATATTCCAGGGAACTGGCCAAAGACTGTCTTCAAAGTTTCACCTTTTCCTATGACAATGCCGGCCGATGGCGGTTCCATGTCCCGACCTCCGAAGGAAAATATTATGTGCTGGATCTGACCCTGATGCTGGCACCACACAGCAACCAGGTCCGGCTGTCCATCACACGGCCCGAAGCGAAACCCAACCGGAAGCGGATGCTGACCGATGACACGCCCGTGACTTTGATCATTCGGCCGGATGTGGAAGACCGCGGTTTTCACGATACCGTCAAGGCGTTCACCGGACCCGAAACCGAGTGGCCGGCCCGGATCCGCGCCCATGACACTGGATTCGATTTTTCTCTTTCCACCGGCCATACTACCGGCCATACCCTGACCATGGATATTCGAAAACCCGGCCGGTTTGTCCATGAACCGGAATGGCTGTATATGGTTCCCCGGCCCCTGGAAGCGACCCGGGGACTGGATTCGGCATCCGACCTGTTCAGCCCGGGATATTTTTCCTTTGAATGTGCCGGCGGACAAACGGCAATGCTCCTTGCCCGGGTGGTGACCGACCGGCCCCCGGCATCGGATGAATGGCCGTCTCCGGCTTTTGAATCCGGGTTTACCATGGAACAGGCCCTGGTTCGGGCACTGGATGCCTTTCTGGTGGACCGGGGTCCGGACAAAAGCGTGATTGCCGGATATCCCTGGTTTCTGGACTGGGGCCGGGACAGCCTGATTTTCTGCCGAAGCCTGGTGGAACTGGACCGCCTGGCCGAAGCGCAGGCCATTGTGCACCTGTTCGGCCGGTTCGAGCGCGACGGCACCCTTCCCAACATGATCTGCGGGCAGGATGCCGGCAATATCGAGACCTCGGACGCCCCGCTGTGGTTTTTTGCCTGCTGCCGGGATATGCTGGAAAAAACCGGTAATACCCGGTTTCTGGATCAGGACCTGGCGGGCCGGACCCTCGGCCAGGTCCTTCTGGACATGGCCCGGTCCATCGAGACCGGAACCCCGACAGGGGTTCGAATGGATCCGGAATCCGGGCTGTTGTACAGTCCATCCCATTTCACCTGGATGGACACCAATTTTCCGGCCGGCTCTCCCCGCCAGGGCTATCCCGTGGAAATTCAGGCCCTGTGGCACAATGCCCTGACGTTTCTGGAAAGGATCGATCCGGACAGGGGATGGAAACAGAAAGCGAACCAGGTCAGGCAATCGGTTGAAACATGGTACTGGAACGAAACGTCCGGATATTTCAGCGACTGCCTGCAAGGGGACGGGCCGGCGGCCGAAGCGGTTGCCGACGATGCCCTGCGGCCCAATCAGCTGCTGTTGATCACCCTGGGTGTGATTCCACCCGGAACCATGGCCCGAAAAACCGTGGAAACCTGCCTGGAGCTGCTGGTGCCCGGCGGTATCCGAAGCCTGGCCGATCGAAAACTCAGCGTACCGTTGCCGGTTGTCCATCACGGAAAAGTGGTGAATGATCCGGAGCATCCATATGCCGGGGTGTATCAGGGAGATGAGGACACAAACCGAAAACCCGCCTACCACAACGGCACGGCCTGGACCTGGCCCTTCCCTGTCTTCTGCGAAGCCTGGGCAACGGTGTTCGGTGACAACAGCCATGCCACGGGCCTGGCCTGGCTGGGCAGTATGAAACATCTGATGAGAACCGGGGCCGCGGGATTCATTCCCGAAATTCTGGACGGGGATTATCCCCACACCCCCCGGGGGTGCGACGCCCAGGCCTGGGGGGTGAGCGAAGCCGCCCGGGTGGTACATAAATTATCCGCAAGGAGAACCTGACGTTCATGAGAAACATGCAGATTTACAAAGTATATCCGGCCATTCCCGAACCCTTGTCTTTTCTGGGCGATCTGGCCAGAAATCTGTGGTGGTGCTGGAATGACGAGGCCATTGATCTGTTTCGCCGAATCCATCCGGGTTTGTGGGAAAAGGTGGGAAAAAATCCGATTGTTTTTCTGGCCCGTATTTCCCAGAACCGGTATGACGACCTTTCCAGGGATGACAGCTTTCTGGGCCATCTGGCCCGGGTGAAAACCCGATTTGAATCCATGTCATCTGAAATGTCCCGGGTTCCGGATCTGACCCTGAAATCCGGCGAAACCGTGGCGTATTTTTCCATGGAGTTCGGTCTTCATGAATCATTGCCCTTCTTTGCCGGAGGACTCGGGGTGCTGGCCGGAGATCATCTCAAGGCCTCTTCCACACTGGGCATTCCTTTGACCGGCATCGGCCTGCTGTTCCGGGAAGGGTATTTCCGCCAGTACCTGGATCATAACGGATGGCAGCAGGAAACCTATCCCATCATCGATGTGTTCGATCTGCCGATTCAAAAAGTCACCCAGGCATCCGGCGACGACCTGGTGATCGATATTCCGGGGCCCAACGGAATGATTCATGCCTGTGCCTGGCAGGTTCACGTGGGAAAGATCCGGCTTTTGCTCCTGGACACCAATCTGCCTGAAAATCCGGAACATATCCGGAACATCACCTCCCGGCTGTATGCCAGTCACGGCGAGATCCGGGTGGCCCAGGAAGTACTGCTCGGCATCGGCGGCACCCGGGTTCTCAAAGCCCTGGATCTGTTTCCAGCGGTCTGTCACATGAATGAAGGGCATTGTACCTTTGCCGGGCTGGAGCGGATCTGCCAGATCATGGAACAGTATGATCTCAATTTTCAGAGCGCTTCCCAGATCTGCCGGCGCAGCACGGTGTTCACCACCCATACGCCGGTGGCCGCCGGACATGACGAATTCGAAACGTTCCAGGTACGTCCCTATGTCGCACCCTATGCGGAAAAATTCGGCATTTCCGTGGATGAACTCCTGTCCTGGGGGGAGGTCCCCGGGGACCCCAAAAACCAAAAATTTTCCATGTTCTGTTTAGGGGTCCAGTTTTCAGGATACATCAACGGGGTCAGCCGGCTTCATGGTGAGGTGGCCCGGCGCATGTGGCAGGGATTGTGGCCCCGGCACCAGAAAGAGGAAATCCCCATTTCCCATGTCACCAACGGGGTGCATATCAACTCCTATATATCCCGCCACAAAAACGCGCTGCTGGAGCGATACCTGGCTGAGGACTGGATAGAACGGCAGTCGGAACCGGCACTGGTTTCCCGCATTGACCACATCGACGATGCCGACCTGTGGCATGTCCATGAACTGGATCGGTCCAACCTGATCCGAAAATGCCGGCAGCTGCTGATGCATCAGCATGAACGGCGCAATGCCTCCCGAACCCTGCTCGATGAGGTGTCAACCGCCCTGGACCACCGGGTGCTGACCCTCTGTTTTGCACGACGGTTTGCCACGTACAAACGGGCCGGTCTGCTGCTCAAGGATCCCCAGCGCCTGACCCGGCTGCTCACCGATACGGAACACCCGGTCCAGCTGGTGTTTGCCGGAAAAGCCCATCCCAATGACACGGAAGGCAAAGACCTGATCCGACGGATCGTCGAATTCGCCCGGCAGCCGTTGGTGCGCCACCGGATCGTTTTTCTGGAAAACTATGATATCAATATCGCCCGGTACATGGTCCAGGGATGTGATGTGTGGCTCAACACCCCGAGACGTCCATATGAGGCCTGCGGTACGTCCGGAATGAAGGCGGCTGCCAACGGCGGTCTGAACCTGTCCATCCTGGATGGATGGTGGTGCGAGGGGTATGATGACACCCGGGGCTGGCGTATCGGCAACGGCACGGATTACGATGATCCGGACTATCAGGATGAAGTGGAAAGCCAGGCATTGTTCAATGTCCTGGAAAATGACGTGATCCCGGTATTTTATGACCGGAAACGGGGCAATCCGCCCAAAAAATGGATCCAGATGATGAAAGCGGCCATGAAAATGGCCATCACCGATTTCTCCAGTGACCGGATGGTCAGAGAGTACACATCCCGGTTCTATATTCCCGCGGCCGGAAATTTACGGAATCTGACTCAGGATTCGGCCAGAACAGCCAAGGCCATGGCCCTGACACAATCCCGGCTCAATGCGCTGTGGTCCCATATCCGGGTGTCAAAGCCCCGAGTGAAACCCGCCGGGGATTTTGCCGTGGGCGATACGTTCAGTGTGGTAATCGAGGTGTTTTTAGGGGAACTGAGCCCGGACGAGGTGGAAGTCCAGGTGTACCACGGCAGACTTCGGGGGACCGGGGAGCTGGAGAACAGCCGGGCGGAAACCATGAAACTGCAGAGCACCATTGCGCCGGGGACCCATGTCTACGGGTGCCGGGTGGTGTGCTCGAATTCCGGTCGCTTCGGGTATACGGCCCGGGTGATTCCCAGGGGCGATGACGTGCTGTGCAATACCCCCCCCGGACTGGTAACCTGGGTGGAAATGGATGAATAATTCGAATCAAGCGACAGGAGGCGGCATATGGCACAAAAACCCAGAATTCTGATAGTGACCCCCGAAGTCAGCTATCTTCCCGAAGATATGGGGGACCGCTCCAACTATTCCGCCAAGGCCGGGGGCCTGGCAGATGTATCTGCGGCCCTGATTTCCGCTCTGTTCGATCTGGGGTGTGATGTGCATGTGGCATTGCCGGATTACCGGTCCATCTTTGACGGTGCCACCACCAAAACCCACAGCCGGGAACTGGCCAAAATCCGCAAACGGTTAGATGATGAGCGGATCCACCTGGCCGCAGACCGGGCGTTCTACTATCTGAACAACGTGTATTCCGGATATTCGGACATGGACCTGAAAGTGTCGCTGGCGTTTCAGCGGGAAGTGATCAACAACATCATTCCCCGAGTGGAACCGGACATCATTCACTGCAACGACTGGATGACCGGGCTGATCCCGGCCATGTCCCGGAAAATGGAGATCCCCTGCCTGTTCACCATCCACAACATCCATACCATGACTTCCACCCTGGCAGAAATCGAGGACCGCGGCATTGACGCGGCCTCCTTCTGGCAGTGGCTGTATTTCAAGCGCCCCCCGGAAAATTACGAGGAAAGCCGGGACTGGAACCGGGTGGATTTTCTCTCTTCAGGCGTGTTTGCGGCCCATTATGTGAACACGGTGAGTCCCACTTTTTTAAAAGAGGTTGTGGAAGACCGCCATCCATTCGTGGAATCCTGCCTGAAAAACGAGCTGTCCAACAAATATTACAGTGGATGCGCCACGGGCATTCTCAATGCACCGGAACCGGAATTCAATCCGGCCGTGGATGAATTGATCCGGTATAATTACGGCCCCAAGAACCACAAACGGTTCAAGGCGGCCAACAAGGCCTATCTGCAAAACATTCTGGATCTGGAGGAAAACGAGCACGCGCCGTTGTTTTTCTGGCCGTCCCGGCTGGACCCGGTGCAGAAAGGGTGCCAGGTGCTGGCCGACATCATGTATCAGGTGGTGGACCGGTACCGGGACCAGGGATTGCAGATCGTGTCCGTGGCATCCGGGCCGTTTGAAAAACATTTTCACGAAATCGTCCGGCTCCATGGTCTGGGCCGGCGGGTGAGCATCTGCGGATTCAATGAAGGGCTGTCCCACCAGGCCTTTGCCGCCGCGGATTTCGTGCTCATGCCCTCGGCGTTCGAACCCTGCGGCCTGCCCCAGATGATCGGCGGCATCTATGGCTCTTTGCCTGTTGTGTTTGACACGGGCGGACTGCACGATACCGTGACGCAGCTGGATACTTCGGCAGACACGGGCAACGGCTTTCTGTTCAATGTCCATGATGCCCAGGGGCTTTTCTGGGCCGTGGACCGGGCCATGGATTTTTACATGATGGATGAACGGTTCAAAGAACAGCAGATCCACCGGATCATGATCGACAGCGTGCTGGCCTTCAACCACACCCGGTGTGCAGAAGCGTATATCAATCTGTATGAAAAAATGCTCCAGAGGCCCTTCCTTGTCTGATTTCGGGACATTCAACGACCCGGGGCTGCTGCCGTATGCCGAAACCATCCGGGCCCGGTACGGGGCGGCCAGGGACATGGAGGAAACGATCCGGAACCTGCATGACGGTTCTTTGACCGGGTTTGCCGATTACCACCTGCGGTTCGGCCTGCATTTCGACCCATCCGGGCACCAGTGGGTGTTCACGGAATGGGCGCCCCATGCCACGGACATGTACATCCTGTGCGACCGGAACCACTGGCAGTGCGTGCCGGAATTCCAGGTGCCCAAAATCGATGACGCCGTGTTTCAAGCCCGGTTTGATGCCGATCGATTTTTTCACCAGGATCTGTTCCGCCTCAAGGTGGTCTGGCCCGGGGGCCGGGGGGACCGGATTCCCACAGCTGCCCGGCGGGTGGTTCAGGATCCCTGCACCCTGATTTTCAACGCCCAGGTGTGGGAACCGGCGGAGCCGCATATCTGGCAGGCCCCGGTCCCTGAAAACGGCACAGCCCCCCTCCTGATCTATGAGGCCCATCCCGGCATGGCCCTGGAAGCGGAACGGGTCGGCACCTGGGCCGAATTTCAGCAATATATTCTGCCCAAGATCATCGATGCCGGATACAACACCATCCAGTTGATGGCCGTGCAGGAACATCCCTATTATGGATCGTTCGGATATCATGTGTCCTCGTTTTTCGCCCCGTCCTCCCGGTTCGGCACCCCCGAGGATCTCAAGGCCCTCATCGATGCGGCCCACCAGCACGGCATCCGGGTGCTCATGGACATCATCCATTCCCACAGCGTGAAAAACGAGGTGGAGGGTCTGTCCCGGTTTGACGGCACCGGGTACCAGTTTTTCCATGACGGCCCCCGGGGCATGCACCGGTTATGGGATTCCCGGTGTTTTGATTATGCCAGGCCCCGGGTGAAACAATTTCTGCTGTCCAACCTGCGGTACTGGATCGAAGAATTTCATGTGGACGGATTCCGGTTTGACGGGGTGACCTCCATGGTGTTTGCAGACCACGGCCTGGATCGGGCCTTTGTGAGTTATGCCGATTATTTCGGCCCGGATGTGGATATCGATGCCCTGTGCTATCTGTATGCAGCCAACCGGCTGGTGCATGACCTCAACCCGGATGCTGTGACCATTGCCGAGGATGTCAGCGGCTATCCCGGTCTGGCCGCGACAACGGATGCCGGCGGCTATGGTTTCGACTTCCGGTTTGCCATGGGCATTGCTGATTTCTGGATCAAGCTGGTCAAGGAACTTCGTGATGAACAGTGGCCCTTGGAACGTCTGTGGCATGAGCTGACCAACCGGCGGGCCGAAGAAGCCACCATCTCCTATGCCGAATGCCATGACCAGGCCCTGGTGGGGGACCAGACCCTGATGATGCGCCTGATGGGGTCCCGGATCTACACGGATATGCACAAGGACCATGCCGGTGTCGAGACCTTCCGGGCCGTGGCCCTGCACAAGATGATCCGGCTGATGACCCTGGCCACGGCAAATGCCGGATACCTCAATTTCATGGGCAATGAATTCGGCCATCCCGAATGGGTGGATTTCCCGTCCCATCAGAACCGTTTTTCATTCAAATACGCCCGGCGCCAGTGGTCATTGAAATACGACCCGGATCTTTTCTTCAATCATTTATACCAGTTCGACCGGCAGATGATCCGCCTGGCCAAAGACACCGGTCTGTTTGAATCCGGGCATCCGGTTCTGTGCTATCTTCATGAAGATCACAAGATCATCGCCTTTGAAAAAAATGATCTGTTTTTTGTTTTCAACTTCCATCCGTCCCGCTCGTTTTCCGACTATCGGGTGGATGCGCCGCCGGGCAGATACGGGTTGCTTCTGGACTCGGATCAGTCCCGGTTCGGGGGCCACGCCCGGCTGGTGTCCGACCAGATGTTCTCCACCGTTTCAGACGATGACCGCCATCCCGGCCGGCAGCGTCTTTCTTTGTACCTGCCCTCCCGCACCGCCCTGGTGCTCAGACAGATCCCCTGAACCCCTTTTTCACCAAAGGTCTTTTTCCTGTATCTGGGTCTGAATCCCCCAGATCTCATTTGCATAGGCTTTGATGGTGCGGTCGCTGGAAAAAAATCCGGTGCGGGCCGTATTCATCAGGGTCCGGGCACTCCATTTATCCGGCTGCTGAAAATCAGTGGCAATGGCTTCCTGGGCCGCGACATAGGCACTGAAATCCGCAAAATTCAGGTATGAATCCCCCGGGGACATCAGGTTGTTGAAAAGCGGGCGGAAAATACCCGGTTCCGAGGAACTGAACCGGTCGGATCTGAGCGCATAGATGACCCGCCTGAGGCGCTCGTCTTTTTCCAGAAATTCCCGGGGCTGGTAACGGGGCCGTAATGCCGCCACTTCGTCCACGTTCAACCCGAAAATGTACATGTTTTCTTCGCCCACCTGTTCGAGAATTTCAATATTGGCCCCGTCCAGGGTGCCGATGGTCAGCGCCCCGTTCATGGCGAATTTCATGTTGCCGGTACCGGACGCCTCCATGCCGGCCGTGGAGATCTGTTCACTGACATCGGCCGCCGGTATGAGCCGTTCCGCCAGAGAAACCCGGTAGTCCGGCAGAAATACCACCTTGAGCTGCCGGTTCACAGCCGGATCCGTGTTCACGGCATGTGCCACATTGTGGATCAGTTTGATAATCAGTTTGGCCGTATGATATCCCGGGGCGGCCTTGCCGGCAAAAATAAAGGTCCGGGGCGAACCGATATCTTTTTTGTCTTCTTTGACGGACAGATACAGGTGGATGATATGCAGGATGTTGAGCAGTTGCCGCTTGTACTCATGAATCCGTTTGGCCTGGATATCAAAGATGGACAATGGGTCCACGGTTTCAGACACCGTCTGTTCGATGTAGGCGGCCAAAGATCGCTTGTTGGCCTGCTTTACCGCCCGGTACCGATCCAGAAAACCGGGGTCGTTCTGAAACGCTTCCAGCTCCCAGATCAGGTCCAGGTCGGCAATCCAGCGCCTGCCGATGGCATCGGTGATCAGTTTTGCCAGTTCCGGGTTGCAGGCCACGATCCAGCGCCGGGGGGTAACCCCGTTGGTTTTGTTGTTGAATTTTTCCGGCCACATGGAATAAAATTCCGGAACCAGCTGTTTTTTGACCAGTTCCGAATGAATTCTGGCCACCCCGTTCACCGAGTGGCTGCCGATAATGGCCAGATTGGCCATGCGCACCTTTTGTTCATGACCTTCCTGAATGATGGACATGCGGGCGATCATCTCATGATTGTCGGGGCCGAACCGTTCCTTGACCCCGGCGATGAACCGCCGGTTGATCTCAAAAATGATCTGCAGGTGCCGGGGCACCACCTTGTTCAGAATGAATACCGGCCAGGTTTCCAGGGCTTCGGGCAAAAGGGTATGGTTGGTGAATGCCAGGGTTTTGACCGTCACATCCCAGGCGGTTTCCCATATCAGGTTTTTTTCATCCACCAGTATGCGCATCAGTTCCGCTACGGCCAGGGCCGGATGGGTATCATTGAGCTGGATGGCCACATGCTCGGGAAGGTGTTCAACATCGGAATGCCGGGTTTCAAAATGGCGGAGGATATCCCGGACCGCACAGGCCACCAGAAAATATTCCTGGACAAATCGCAGTTCTCTGCCCGTTTCCTTGGAATCGGATGGGTACAGGATTTTGGTAACACTTTCCGACTGGATTTTCCGGCCCACCGCCTTGATATAATCTCCGTCGTTGAAAATATCGATATCAAAATCCTGGGACGCGGACGCGGAAAAGAGCCGGAGCCGGTTCACGGTGCGGCCCCTGTGTCCTGCGATCATGATGTCGTGGGGCCGGCCGACAAACTGTTTCTGGCGGGTCCACACCGGGACATACCGACCGTTTTCATCCTGCCGCTCTTCAATTTTGCCGTAAATGGGCAGCACGTATTGTTCTCCGGAGCGCCGGATCAGCCAGGGCGAGGAGCGGTTGGGCCAGTAATCCGGCCGTTCCTGCTGATATCCGTTGACGATCTCCTGGCGGAACAGCCCGTAGTCATAATTGAGGCCGTAACCGCAGCCGGGCATGTCCAGGCTGGCCATGGAATCCAGAAAACAGGCGGCCAGCCGTCCCAGGCCGCCGTTGCCCAGGGCCGGGTCCTGCTCCTCTTCCACCAGGCTTTCCAGATCCATGCCCTGTGTTTTCAAAAACCGGGCACAGGGGTCGAAAATACCCAGATTCAACAGGTTGTTGGACAACAACCGACCGATAAGAAATTCCATGGACAGGTAATACACCTGTTTGGCCTGATTTTTCTCATACCGCTTTTGGGTGTCGAAATGGATGTCCATCAGATATTTGCCCACGGCATAGGACACGGCGTTGAGCTGGTCTTTTTGTGTGGCTTCGGCCAGAGGCTTGCCCAGCACATATTTCACATACTGCTGAAACGATACTTCAAAGCTGGTGAAGTCGAAATACGCCATAACTGTCTCCTGTTCGTCCAGATATTACTCGGCCCGGTTCAAGCCACGGATCAGTCATCCGCGCTCAGGGTCCTGAGGACATCTTCCTTGCCGATGATCCCCACCAGTTTTTGATTCTCCACCACCGGGATGGTATGGAAATGTTTTTCCACCATGAGGCTGGCAATCTCACTGACCGGTGTGTCCGGCGTCACGGTGACCACATCCTTGACCATGGCCTGGGCCACGGTGGCAGCGGCAATCTTCTGAAATTCATCATCCATTTTTTTGGAGGAGAACAACGGAAAAATTGAATCCAGGATGGTGAAAATCGGGGGAACCGGCATCTCTTTCTGCTGAAAGATCAGATCACTCTGGCACAGGATGCCCTCGAGCTCTTTCTGGTCATTGACCACCGGCATTCCGTTGATATGGTTTTCGAGCAGCAGTTTCCCGGCCCGGGTGATATCCGTATCCGGGGTCACGCTGATGATGCGGTTTTGCATGATGTCGCGGGCGTTGATCATGGCAGTCTCCTTTCCAGACTATGGGGATCGGCATACACAGCAACGCAAAGTATACCGTAAACACGCAACCACAACAAGTATAGAAAAACAGCCGGAAAAAAAATTGACTTTCCTGGGATTGGTGGTCATTATCTGGTAAGGTGAATGTGGTGTTTCAATCAACCCTCATATAAGGAGGACTTATGAATTTGGCCATAACATTTAAGCAGATGGAATCCTCGAACGCCCTTAAAACCTATGCCCAGGAAAAACTGGACCGACTGGACAAGATGCTGGATGCCCCGGGTGAGGCAAACCTGGTATTGTCTGTTGAAAAAATTCGACATATTGCAGAGATCAACCTGATCAGTGACAAACTCAGAATCAATGCCAAAGAAGAAGCGGAAACCATGTATTCCGCCCTTGACGGCCTGTCGGACAAAGTGCAGGCACAGATAAAGAAAAACAAGGAAAAAGCCCGGCGGCACCTGGCCGGTGACAAGCAGACCATCAAAACCACTCCCGAGCTGGAATCTCTGTCATAATACGCTGAAACCCCTGCCGAAGTCTCCTGCTGCAGGGTCAAAAAAGACACACACCGCCGCGGCACGAATTTTCATTCCCCCCGGCGGTTATTTATTTTTTGAGTCCAGCTCCGACATCCCGGTGATATCCACGATTTTTCCATCCAGGTAGTCTTTGGTCCGGTACCGGGAGATTTTCATCATTTTTTGGGTGATATCCGCCATTCTTTCCAGCTGGGCCTGGATTTTTTTGATTCTGGGATAATTGGGGTCTGTTTCAGGCATATCCAGCATCATCAGTTCAAAATACCCGGATATGCTCATCAGCGGCTGGTTCATTTCATGGCACACCGCGCCGGAGAGTTCCAGAACCCCCTGGAGCCGGTCTTTTTCTCTGCGAACATTTTCCGATTCCTTTCTCCGGGTGATGTCTGTCAGCACGGATATCTTTTTTTCCGACGTATAAGTAGACCGAAATTCAATATCTTTGACCTGCCGGTCTTTGCACATGATTGTAAATTCACGGATATGAACCCGGCCTTCGATGGGGATATCGTCTTTCCAGGCGGCAACCACATGTTGGCGGTATGTCGGGTCTGGATACGCTTTTTCAAACCACGTCTGCTTGTCCGGAATGTCTGCCAACGTATATCCGGTAATTTTCGTGAAATACGGGTTGACATAAAGGTATTGATCATTCTTGTCAATCAGGGTGATCCCGTGAGGGGTGCTTTCCAGAATCAGTGAAAGGACCTCTTTTTCTTTTTGGACGGCCCGTTCGGCGTGTATTTTCTTGTTACGGATACGGATGGTCTGCCAGGTGATATAGATGGACAGCAAAAGAATCACAAAAAAAACCGCGGCGAAAACCTGTGTTGTCTGGCTCATGATCAGGCGGATCTCTTTTTTTACATCATCGACATATATGCCGGTTCCCACAATCCAACCCCAGGGTTCGAACAATTTGACATAAGAAATTTTCGGAACGATTTTATGCGGGGCATCCTTCCACTGCCAGTAGTAGTTGACATATCCCTCCCCCTGGTTCAAGGCAATTTCCACCATGGCGATAAAAGGAAAATCGCCTTGAACGTCAGAAAAAGAGGTCAGGTCCCGGCCTTCCAGATCCGGGCGGTACGGGTGCATGATCATGAACGGATGCCGGTCGATGATCCAGAAATAATCCTTGCCCTCGGCTCCGTACCGAAGATGCCGGATCTGCTCCATGGCCCGGGTTCTGGCTTCCGACGGGGTCAGTTCGCCGGACAATGCTTTTTCATGGTATTCAGGCAGCAGGCTGACCGCACTGTGTGTCAGTGTGTGGATCATCTCTTTTTTCTGGTCGGTGAGGCTGTTTTCAAGAGAAGGGATGAAAATCAGGAAAACGCTCAGGATGAATATTCCCAGCACGGTCCAGATGGGAACGATAATGGTCAAGTTTTCTTTGAACAGATCGGATTTCAGGTGTGTTCTCAGGGAGTGGATCATGTGCATGGGATACGATGCCTCATGGAGAAACACGCGCCCGCCGGACAGCGCACTGAACTATTTTCCTTTCCGGCGGACGCGTGATGGATTACGCCCTGATTTTTTTCAAAAAACCATTCAACTGGGCGATGTGCAGTTTTTCTTCCTTGATGATATGATCCAGTTTGTCATGTCCGTATTTGGCGGGTACCAGATCCTTGAGACCCAGGTAAAACAGAATGGATTCTTTTTCCAGTCCGATGGCTGTGGTGATGATCTCTTCCATGGGTTCTTCACCGGTGAAAGCGTCGACAATATCCGGGTCACCTTCTCCCCCGTGACCGTCTGCCATGGCTTTCAGGTACATGGACAGTTCATCGGCCGGATCGAACACGGTCTTTTGCTTCTCTCCGGCGGATATGTCCTTGCGCATGGCTTCAAACGTGGCTTTGTGCTTGTCTTCCATGCCGGCCAGTTTTTCCAGAAACGCCTTGTTATCCGGATCCTTCTGCAATTCAGCGGCTTTTCGGTAAAAATTCGCGCCATTGGCTTCGATCTGGATTGCCATTTCAAATACTTCGTTCACATTAAAATCATATGCCATGAATTATCTCCTTAAATGAATTTCAGTCCATCTTCCAACTTAGATCACATAAAATAGTTTCCCTTCATAGTCAAGGAAAAACACCCTTGAAAAATTTTGTCAAATGACCTCTTGACCGATATCAAAAAAAAGGGTATCAGTAAGGTCGTGTTGACAGACAGATGACCCACGGGCGGTTAACTCAGCGGGAGAGTGCTACCTTCACACGGTAGAAGTCACAAGTTCAATCCTTGTACCGCCCACCATCTTTCCCCCCCTTCTCCCTTTTCATTTTCAATGAGACTTTCCGCCCGGGCGCTGTGTTTTGACAAATTGCCGGTCACCCTGTTCCGGGACGTATTGGCATAGCAGTAGACACAGAAATGCGGGCAGGTGTTGTACATCCCGATGTCTTTGCTGGAAATGCAGTTGCATGCTTTGCGCTGTCCTTTGTCCTTGATATTGACGGTTCGGGGAGCGGCGAACATCTCCCGTTGCCGGACCGCCTCAGGGTCGGTTTCACCGTAATCCACAAACTGCATCAATTCACGATCATGGGAGAATACGTTGCGGATCAGATCATCATCGATGCATCGGTTTTTGACAATGCCGTAATCGGTTTCCAGATCCATGGACTCCCCGCAGGTGGCCACGGTGATATTCCAGCCCTGCCTTTTCCAGTGTGTCCTCAATTGTTCGAGTCCCCGGGCGATCCGCCGGATCTGCGGCCATGACGGCTCGGCTGAAACCACTGAATCGCTGTCAAAAAGATCCAGTTCCCGGACCAGGTTGTTCCGAACCTTTGGATAGGCATCGACATCCACGAAACTGATCACCAGTTTATCGGTTTTGTGCATCAACCGATTTCCGATGTGCGCGATTTTTTCCAGCAGGCGTTCCGGAGACAGCCGGGGGGTGACGATCAAGGGATCGAACCGCCAGATCACACGGTGCCTGCCGATTCGGTCGGACAGTTCCCGGAACGTGTGGATCCGTTCATGCAGGGGCGGCAGACCGGGCTCGAACTTTTCCGTTTCATAATCGTTGAGCGTAACCTGAAAATAATAGTGGATATTCCGTTTTTCAAATTCATCCAGACGACGTATCAGGGGCCCGGGATTTTTGGTCCAGAAAACAAACAGGCGGGCCGCTTCAAAGGAAACATAATACAAGCGGGCGTTGTTGAACGGATTGACCCACACGGCATATCCGGCATTGAGCCGGTTGATCAGCCAGTCCGTATAAAACGCGGGAATATCGGTGGCCCGGCTGGCGGAAATGATGACCGGTGCCCGGGCACTCACTCTTTTTTTGTCCGCACGGATCACCGTTGTTTTTTTCCATTGCATGGGCTGGCTGTCTTTTTTCTTACCTCACGATTTTTTGTCCGACTGAAGGGGAATTTCCCATTTTTTCATCAATTTCCACACCAGGGTCCGGCTCTTGCCGATACGGCGGGCCACCTCGGCCTTGTTCCAGTGGCATTGATTCAGCAGTTCCACCAGGGTCTCCCGGGTCAGGCTCGGGGTGGCGGATTCCCGGGACCATCCTGTGGTGGCGGCCTGTTTCCGATCGTCAGCGGCCGTCCGGATTTCAGCCGGCAGATCGGTTTCTGAAATATAATCGGCTGCACAGATCACAAACGCATGTTCAATGGCATTTTCCAGTTCCCGGACATTGCCGGGCCATGGGTGGGCCATCAACTGTTTCATGGCACGGGGGGACATCCCCTTGATCGACTTGTTTTCCCTTTTTTCGGTTTTTCGGATAAAATGCTCGGTCATCAGGGGAATGTCTTCTTTCCGGTCTCTGAGCGGCGGGATCTGGATGGTGAATACCTTGAGCCGGTAAAACAGATCTTCCCTGAAGGCTCCCTGACGGGTGAGTTCGGTCAGGTTCTTGTTGGTGGCCGCAATGATCCGGATATCGATTTTCCGCTTTTTCGTATCCCCCACCCGCTCGATCTCCCGTTCCTGAAGGACCCGCAGCAGTTTCACCTGCATATACGGGGTCAATTCCCCGATTTCATCCAGAAAAACCGTACCGGTATCCGCCTGTTCGAAACGGCCCATATGGTCCTTGTGTGCTCCGGTAAACGCCCCTTTGACATGACCGAACAATTCACTTTCCAGAAGGGTTTCGGACAGGGCCGAACAGTTGACCGTCACCAGGGGGCGCTGATTTTCCGAAGTATTGTAATGAATCGCTTTGGCCACCAGCTCCTTGCCGGTGCCGCTTTCCCCCTGAATCAGCACCGTGGCCCGGCTGTCCGCAGCGGCGCGGATGGCTTCAAACACGTTCTGCATCCCCGGACTCCTGCCGATGATGTTTCCCAGCCGGAACGCTTCCTTCAGCTGTCTTCGGGTATCTTCCTCTCTTTTTCTTGCCAAGGACAGATCGGTCAGATCCGTGATGGTTTCAACGATTCCCAGAATATGGCCCCGGGTATCTTTGGCCAGCCGGGCGTTTTTGATTACCGGCACATCATATCCGTCTTTATGCCGGACAAAACATTCCTTGGCTTCGGTGCGGCCATGGCGCATCACCCCGCATTTTTCAATATCTGCCGGGCACTGCTTGCCATAGCACCTGCTGCACTGAAGAATATCACAGCCCTGTCCCACGGCCTCCAGTGCGGAAAAACCCGATATTTTTTCCATGGCCCGGTTCCAGGAAGTGATGATGCCCTGGTCATCCAGGGTGAACAGGCCTTCGGCCATGGTATCGATGATCTGATTTAAAAAATGGACGTTCCACAGTTCATGGGTTTTCACAACAATTCATTCTCCTGCTGCCGGTTGCTTGAATAGTCAATGATACACCACCCGCTTTCCTAAGGGGGAGAAACAGACCATGGCCAGCCTGAAATGGGCGAATCCGAACGGAATCCCGATAATGGTCAGGCAGAGGCCGGCACCGGCCAGGATGTGGGAGATGGCCAGCCAGATGCCGGCCAGAACGATCCACAGAAAATTGGCCAGCCCTGTGCCAATCATCCGCGCTTCACCCAGATCCCTGGCATCCACCAGGTCCTTGCCGAACGGGAACGCGGCAAACCCCGCGATCCGGAACGCGGCCCAGCCAAAGGGGATCCCCGCCACCGTGATGAACAGCAGCGCGCCGGTCAGAATCCACATCAGCCAGGCCACAAACCCGCCCCCGAAAATAAACCACAGAATATTGAGTATCAGCGTCATTGAATGTCCTTTGGTATCTATTTGCGGCCAGGGTGCTGATGTATGCCGCATATGTGTTTAACTGTATGAAAATTAGCACCCGGTCATTTTTTTGTCAAACACTGGTTTTGTCGCTTCCCGGCCAAAGAGACCATTTGACATCAGATACAAAAAAACTTGATTTTGACCGGGTATCCCTATAGCCTATCCATTGAATTTTGGTTGAAACGATCACCGGTATATCCAGGAGACAATCGATCATGAAAGTTGACGGAAAACAGATGCGGCCCATCTGGTTTGACAAAGACACGGAAACGGTCCAGGTCATTGACCAGCGGTTTCTGCCCCATCAGTTGATCATCAGGGAGTTGACCCATGTGGACGAGGTGATCGAGGCGATTCAGGAAATGGTGGTGCGGGGGGCGCCCCTCATCGGTGCCACCGGTGCTCTGGGGGTGTATGTGATTCTGGTTCAGGAAGGAAACCAGGGCATGGATGATGCCTGGTTTTCCAGACAATGCGACCGCCTGAAAAATGCCCGCCCCACGGCCGCGAACCTGTGCTGGGGGGTCAACCGGGTTCAGGCGAAAGTGCTGGAACAGACCTCTCATGACCCCCGTGTTCAGGCCGCTTTGAATGAAGCTCTGGCCATCATCGAGGAAGAAGCGGACAACTGCAAAAAAATCGGTGTCCACGGACGGGTACTGATCCAGGAAATTGCCGGTCGAAACCCCGGAAAACCCGTGAACATTCTGACCCACTGCAATGCCGGATGGCTGGCCTGCATTGAATACGGCACGGCCACGGCCCCGATTTACACGGCGCATGATGCCGGCATTCCGATTCATGTATGGGTGGATGAAACAAGGCCGTTGAACCAGGGAGCGCGCCTGACGGCCTGGGAACTGGGAAAACACGGGATTGCCCACACCGTGATTACAGACAATGCCGGCGGTCATCTGATGCAGCACGGCCGGGTGGATCTGGTGATCGTGGGCACGGACCGCACCACCCGGGCCGGGGATGTGGCCAACAAGATCGGCACCTATCTCAAAGCCCTGGCTGCCAGGGACAATGACATCCCTTTTTACGTGGCACTGCCTGGCTCCACGTTTGACTGGGACATCACCGACGGCATCCGGGACATCCCCATCGAAAATCGGGATCCGGATGAGATCCGGTATGTGCAGGGATGGCACAATGATGAGATCACACAGGTGCGGATCACCCCCGAAGACAGCCCGGCAGCCAACCATGCCTTTGACGTGACCCCGGCCCGGCTCGTCACCGGGTTCATTACGGAAAAAGGGGTGTGCGATGCCTCGGAAAGCGCCATCACCGCATTGTATGCCGATCGATTCAAGACCGACGTATAACTTTTTTGGGAAACCTATGATAACGGATTTAGAAAAAAAAGTGATTGCCCTTCTCCAGACCGACATTCCCGTGGTGAAACGGCCTTTCCGGCAGATGGCCGAAAAAATCGGCATCACGGAAGAGCAATTTCTGGACGTGCTGACACGTCTCAACCAGCGGGGCATTATCCGGCGGTTCGGAGCGACATTGAAACACCAGAAATCCGGATTCAAGGCCAATGCCATGGTGGCATGGAACGTGGATGAAACCCGGGTGGAAGCCGTGGGTACGTCAATGGCTGAATTTGATGAAATCACCCATTGCTACCGCCGGGATCCTGCCCCCGGGTGGCCTTACAACCTGTATACCATGGTCCATGCCGCCACCGAAGCCGAGTGCCGGGCCCTGGTGGAAAAAATTGCCGCCACCGTGGGAGAATCCGATTATACCCTGCTTTTTTCCAGAAAAGAGCTGAAAAAAACGTCCATGAAGTATTTTGAAGATTGAACCGCTTCCATGACGGATCCCCCCCATGTGCTGTGTGTGAATCCCTGGATTCATGATTTTGCCGCCTTTGATTTCTGGCTGAAACCGTTAGGGCTGCTGACCCTGGCCGGCATGCTGCGTCAGGCCGGTATCCGGGTCAGTTATATGGACTGTCTGGACCGGTTTCACCCGAAGGAAACCGGTTTCGTAAAAACCGGGTGGGACGGCCGGGGACCGTTTCGTAAAACCCCTGTCCTTCTGTCGGATATGCTGCCGCCGGCCGCGAGCCCCCTTCCCGGGATAAAAAAGCCGTTTTCCCGATACGGGATTCTGCCGGACTGGTTCAGAAACGATCTGGCATCCATGGACCCGCCGGATCTGATTCTGGTCACCTCCCTGATGACCTACTGGGCATCCGGGGTCACGGAAACCATTGCGGTTATCCGGTCGGTCTTTCCGGATGTACCGGTGATCCTGGGGGGAAAATATGCCACCTTGTGCCATGACCATGCCACGGTCTTTTCCGGAGCCGACCATGTGGTCCCGGGCCCGGGTGAACCGGTGCTGGAAGAAATTGTAGCCCGGTTTACCGGTTTTCCACTTTGTCTGGATACCCCACCGGAGGATCCGCCCTTTCCCGCCCTGGACCTGTGCTCGAAACTGACCTATGCACCGGTGCTCACTGCCAGGGGATGCCCGTTTTCCTGTGACTACTGTGCCTCGTCCTTTCTGGAGCCCCGCAGGGTCCGCCGGTCCGTGGACCGGGTGTTTGAAGAGATCTGTCACTGGCACCACGGGTACCGGATACAGAACGTCGCGTTTTATGATGATGCCCTGCTGGTAAACGGTCCCACCCATGCGTATCCATTGATGGAAAAAATCATCGAAGCGGATCTGGACCTGTTTTTTCATACGCCCAATGCCCTGCACGTCCGGGAAATCACTGTTGAAGCCGCTGAACTCATGTTCAGGGTCGGCTTCAAAACCATTCGTCTGGGCCTTGAAACTGCGGTATTTTCAAAAAACAGACGTCATGATATCAAGGTGCAGGCCGATGATTTTTTCAAAGCAGTCGCGGCCTTGAAAAAAGCCGGATTTGATCCCGGACAGATCGGGGCCTATCTGCTGTGCGGCCTGCCGGATCAGGATCTGGATGACGTGGCCGATTCCATGGCATTTGTCAGAAGCGCCGGAATTCTGCCGGTACTGGCCTTTTACAGCCCGATTCCCCACACCTTGATGTGGGAAACCGCGGTCGCCCGGGCCCGGTTCGATCTTGACCGGCACCCGGTTTTCACCAACAACAGCCTGTTTCCCTGTGTCCGGTCTGATGCGGACCGGCAGCGGATTTCCCGATTGAAAAACCAGGGGGTTTCCGATATAGTCTACTAGCCTGGATGCATTGGGCATCTTTTTTGTTTTTTGAATCAGGGGAATGTATCATCATGATCGTATTTGATCTGGAATGCATCAACGGCCATGGGTTTGAAGGGTGGTTTCAGGACAAACAGGAAATGGAAACCCAGCAGGTCCAGGGTCTTCTTCAATGTCCGGTGTGCGATACCACCGCCGTGGTCCAGAAGCTTCATCCCATTGCCATCAAGACCTCGTCTCCTGCCCGGCATTCCGAAGCGCACCAGGCATTGCAGGCCAGCCAGGAAGCCATGGTCGAACTCACGGAACAAGTAACCCGGTTTGTGGAAAAAAATTTTGACGATGTCGGGACATCCTTTGCCACAGAAGCCTTGAAAATGCACTATGGTGCTTCTGAACACCGCAACATTCGGGGAAGCACCACCCAGGAAGAAGAAAAGACACTTCAAAAAGAAGGCGTACCCGTGGTCAAAATACCTGTTTACAAAAAACCAGACGAGGAGTTCAATTAATGAGACGTTTTTACAGCGCTTTTTTCCGGTTACCCCATTTGTTTCACAGTATTGTTACTGTGTTGATCGGTGCCGTCTTTGTCGCCGGATGCACTGGATACGGTTTCACCATCTCCTTTGACCAGGTAAACGGATTAAAGCAAAATGATCCCGTGATATTTGAGGGAACACCGGTGGGGCAGGTGAAAAAAATAACCTATACCGAAGATGCGATATTCCTGGTTTCCGTTGTAATTGGCGACACATTTTCAGACTGCGCTACACAAGATTCCCGGTTTTTCATCGGCCATGGGCCGGATCAGACGGCCGGCATGGCCGTGATCATCGAACAACCCCGGACCGGCGGCAAAAAAATCCCTGCCGATGCAGTGGTTGATGGCAGCACAAAATCACCGGCTGCCGCGGCCGCCGCTTCAATGGAAGAAATGTGGCAGGCCATGGAAAAGAAAATGGCAGACCTGATGGCGCAGCTTGAAACGATTCCGGAAACCGATGAATACCAGGCATTGAAAGATGCCATGGCAGAACTGGAACAAAAACTGAGAGCCTCCGGGCAGAAAATGGGCGACACCCTGAAAAACGATGTTCTCCCCCTGATGGAAGAAAAGATCAAGGCACTGTCAGACAGCCTCCGGCAGAAGGGGCAGGAAAACAAGGCAGACGACCTGGAAAAGGATTTCGGACGGCTCCAGGATATTTAACAGTTGGCTTTCATTCGGACTGTTTCCGGGGTCCATAACCCCTGTGTCACCCTTTTTTTATAGTGTTTTTCAGGAATCAGGCAATTGATTCCTTTCCTTATCTGTTCAAGGTTCAAGCGATCTTCTTCCAGTCTATGAAACCTGTCGATAATATCCGTTACCGGCCCGATTTCGACGCCGATCCATCTTCTGTTTTTTATCTCTGCCACGGCATATGTCGTACCCGAACCACCAAATGGATCAAAGACAAGATCTCCTTTTGTTGAAGACATCTCAATTATCCTGTCCAACAACTTTATGGACAATTCATTGGAGCCGTTCCGTTTTTTATATTTTGCGTGCCTTACAGGCGGAATATCCAGCCATACGTCACTTATGTTGACTCCGTTCGGATTCATTTTGCTTTTATATCCGCCGTAATCCTTTAAATCCCCATGACAATGGGGACAAATTCCCATGGGAATTCTGTCCGGCTGAAACGTTGCGGGCTTTTCTCCCTTGCAATAGTAAAGCAATGAATAATGAGAGGGATACAGCCGGCCTCTGATGGGAAGAGAATATTTGATATCCACTGAAATCCAGTGCCGGAAGGTTAACACCGTGTTCAGATATTCAGATATCTGGGAATTCCATTTCGGCAGGTTCCAGACAAAAAAACTGCCACCGGGTTTTAAAATCCGAATACACTCAACAAGCCATTTTTCACACCAGGACAGATACTGATCCGCCTTGAGGTCATCATTGATGCCGGATGGGTATAGTTTGTTCAGATTAAAGGGCGGGTCGGCAAAAACCAGATCCACACTATCATTTTCAATTGTCTGCAACAGGTCCAGGCAGTCACATTGAAACAGCTGACCCAGCTGGGTCGTAAAAATGGGTTGTATCTTTTTGACGGTTTTCCCTTTTTGAGGAGGAAGGGATAAGAGTCTATTGATTTGATCTGCATTTTGGGCGATCATGGTTTTCAATTCCCTGGACAGATGACCGGTCAAGAGCATGAATTCCACCCGGGAGATATCAGCTTCCTTCAAAAGGATCTCCAAATCGTTTCCAGAAGGCATTTTATGAGCATCATTGTAATAGTTCAGCCGTTTCACAGGAATTCCGGTTTTCCGGGCAAACCGGGCCAGAGATCGACTGTCCTCTATCTGTAAAGCCTTGAATAGCATCTTTTTCCTTATTTTTGAGTTTGAAACAAATCAATTTTTATTTAATAACATACAAATGGCACCTGATCAATTGATTTTTTGCAGACTATAGTCTGTAGAATCCAGAGTCCAAACTATGTATTGTTGCCACATCACATAAGGAGGCCCGCATTTGAGGATAGAAAAAATTTTCGGCCGGATTCTGCGGAAACACAGAATGCTCAACTGTCTGTCACAGGAAAAATTGTCCCAGGAATGCGGTTTGGATAGAAGCTATATTTCACTGCTTGAAAGAGGATTGAGACAACCAAGCCTGACAACCATTCTGCTGCTTTCCAAAACACTGAACATATCCGCCGCAAACCTCATTTGTGATGTTGAGGAATTGTTAAATGAAAATACTGAAAACTGAATTTTTGATTCGACAAGGTCCTTTCTCCAGATCCAAAAAATTTGAAAAGATCCTGGCTGAAGTCCACGATGCCATCGAAACCATCACATGGCCTGAAAACAGTGACACGTTCACACTGTATCCTGTGAAGCAGTCAAACGGCGTGGTCCCCATCAAAAAAAATTTCATTTCTGCCCTTGCCCAAAAGGGCTGGAAGGGGGAATGCCGAATGAAAATCGCCTCACGTTTAAGACCGGGTCCGGTTGATTCTGTGAAATGTCTGCCCGGCGATAAATTTTTTGCTGTGGAATGGGAGACCGGCAACATATCCTCAAGCCACAGAGCAGTGAACAAGATGGCTGTCGGCCTGATTGAAAAAGTGATTGAAGGCGGGATTCTGATACTGCCGTCCAGGGATATGTATTATTTTTTAACCGACAGGGTCGGTAATTTTTCCGAACTTGAACCCTATTTTCCGGTATGGAAAAATCTGAACATTTCAGAAGGTGTTCTTGCGGTCATCGAAATTGAACATGATGCGATATCAATGGAAGTTTCCCCCATAAAAAAAGGAACGGATGGCAGAGCCCTCAGATAACATGGACCATGAAATCCAAAATCCCATCCAAGTCCTGGAAAAAGGCATGTACCACAGGCTTTTCCCGCCGGAACTTGAGATAACGCCGGGGTTGAGTGACGTATATGAACTTGCCCTTGCCTATTATGAAAGCAGGATACTGACAAATGATGAGTTGATCAAAAACGGTGCCTATTTTGTAAAAGTGGATGGCCGATTTACCCATCACTATTTTATCTGTACAGGAGATCCGTTGAAAATCCCTGATTATTCTTCCTCCCGGTTGAAATCTTTTTTTCTCAACAATCAGTTCAGAACAGGGTATGCCACACACGGACTCTTTCCATACCGGGGAAAATTTCATCCACAGATGATAAAGGCCATTATCAATATCATGGGAATCAAGCCCGGCGAAACCATACTGGATCCCATGATGGGCTCCGGGACTGTTTCTGTTGAAGCGGCAATCATGGGTATCAAATCCATCGGCATAGATGCCAGTCCCTTTTGCCAATTTATGGCCCAAACAAAATGTGATGCATTAAAAATCAACCCGGATTCATTGAACGCCTTTCTTACACACCCCGAAAAACTGTTTTCGGATTTTAAAACCCTTTCCATGCCCATGTCTGTTTCAGCGCAAAAAAAACAGTTTTTCGACAATTATCCGATGGCGGATCCGATTGAAAATGAACGTATATTTAATTTGATTTTTCTGGCGTTTCTCGACAGTGATGGATACGCCAGAAGAAGCAATAAAAAAACCCATGCCGACTATTTCAAATCGATTCTGGAGCGGTATATTGCATCCATAACAAAAATCGGCAGCGCCATGACGCAGCTGAGAATATCACCTGCTGAGGCCAGTCTTTATCAGGGAGATGCAAGACGTCTTGAAATTGAAGACAACCGTGTTGATGGAATCCTTTTTTCGCCTCCTTACAGTTTTGCCATCGATTACCTTAAAAACGATGTAACACAGTTACAGTATTTTGAAACAGATATTCACAATTTAAGTCAACAGATGATAGGACTCCGGGGAAAAACAATGAAAGATAAATACCATATCTATCTGGAAGATATGGACAGGGTCCTTTCGGAATGCTCACGGGTGCTGAAACCAGGGCGGATGTGTGCCATTATTGTCGGTACCAATGACAGCCAGCTGAGCAAAGCGTTGAACATTCAAAAAGACAAGGTATCAGGATTGAACAAAGTGATGGTGGAGATTGGCAGGTCTAAAGGATTTCGTCATGTCCGATCTCTGCCGAGACAGATTGTCGGTATGGCCAATACCATGCGGCAGGAATATATTGTCATGCTTCAAAAACAGGCCGGATAGAAACGGGCATTCATTGATTCAATTTAAAATTTCCGGATCAGCACCACACCGGCGGTGATCAGGGCGATGCCCAGGATTCGAAGCCAGGACACGGGCTGTACCGGCACGCCCAGAAGTCCGAAATGATCCAGGGCCACGGCCATGAGCAGCTGGCCCGCCACCACCAGACTGAAGGTAAGGGTGGCCCCCAGCCGGGGGGTCAGGATGATCACGGACGTGACGTAAAACGCGCCCAGGAGCCCGGCCAGCCACACCCACCACTCGATGCCGGCCGCCTGGCGGACAGCGGTGAAATCCATTCGCAGGAACAGGCCGTATGCCAGCAGTCCCAGGGTGCCCACGAAAAACGAGATCAGGGCCGCATACACCGGGTCGCCGATGGCCCGGCCCATTTTTCCGTTGAACCCGGCCTGGACCGGGGCCATCATCCCGGCCACCAGTGCCGTGAGCAGCCAGATCAGTTTCATGGAAAATTCCTTATCTGTCCGCCGGCAGAACAGTCACATTGACTTTCCGCTGCCGGGGACCATCAAACTCG
>JAABUD010000084.1 GCA_011389555.1 Desulfotignum sp.
GCCCCAGGGATGCCGTGCGTATTTATGAGGATTTCGGGTTTCACGGCGATGAACACCGCCGGGAAACCGTTGAATGCCGGCTGATCCTGGCCCGGGAACTCTGGACCAGGATCCGGGATGATGCCCGCCGGGATTTCAATGCCCGCCTGAAAAAGAAAAAAATGGGTACGGGCACCTGGAAAACCGGAACCGTCAAACTGGACCGCTTCCTGGGCAGGGAATTATGCGTACTTGGCTGGGCTGCAGAACATGCATCTCCGGATGAATGTCTTATCATCACCCAGAAATGGCTGGCATTACGTCCTGAGGAACGGTGGTGGCTTTACAGCAAAACCGCTGCCGAAGCCGGTCAGGACGGACAAATGCTGCGGGGATGGCGCAAAGCCCTTTACTGTGCCTTGTCCGACGGTACCCATATCCGGCTGGCACCCAAAAAAAAACCAAAGACAACAAAGAAAAAAAAGACCGGTCCAAAAGAGCCCTCTCTGTTTGATTTTGTTGAAAAAGGCGATATTTGATGGCATTGACACCCTTTGAATGGAAAGACAGACCCGCACTGATTGAACATCTGTTCCCCGTGCAGAAAATATCGGCAGAAAGTTTTAAGGAGCAAATGGCCGGGGCGGGAAAGACCCTGACTGCCCTTGGCAGTTACTGGAAAGGGCGTAAACCTTTGATCCTGAACAAGGCCTGTATTCTGGGCTCCTTGCTTCCTGCAACCGATGACCCCCTCAAAGACCTGGAAATGTTTGAACTGCTCATGGGGATGGATACCGTATCGATGCAGCAGCGGATCGAGGAAAAACTGCCAGCCTCAAGAAGAGACACCGTGGGTGATTTTTTAGTGCTTCCTTACAACGAGCAGGTTAATCATGCCAAGCGGCCTGAAGAAATGGATGATTCACTGTTTGACCATATCTGGCCGAAAGTGAATCATCATCTTGGAACATCCGCCTTTTCGTTTCCTGAACTTGTTGAGCAGATGGGCATTGCCCGGTTTGGGCGACGTCCAAAAGTGGCGGATGTCTTCTGCGGTTCGGGACAAATTCCTTTTGAGGCGGCCCGGCTGGGATGTGATGTGTATGCATCCGATCTCAATCCCATTGCCTGTATGCTTACCTGGGGTGCGTTCAATGTTGTCGGTGCCAGTCAGGAAAAGCGTGAAAAAATGGCTGAAACCCAAAAGAGGCTTTTAAAAAATGTTCAAAATGAAATTGATGCCCTTGGGATTGACAGTGATGGAACCGGCTGGACTGCAAAATCGTTTCTATACTGTATAGAGGTCAAATGCCCTGAAACGGGATGGATGGTTCCATTAATTCCCTCGTTGATCATCAGCAAAGGACGAAAAGTGGTTGCCCGTTTGATCCCACAGCCGGATGAAAAACGCTATGATATTGAAGTTTGCCAAGTGAACAGCGATAAAGAATTGGCAGATTTTGATTCAGGGACAATTCAAGGATATGACGTTGTTCACTCTCCAGACGGTATGACCCGGCATCGAGTGAGTATCAAAACCATTCGGGGAGATTTTAGGGAAGAGAATGAAAATAAAAACCGGTTGCGAATGTGGGAAAAATCAGATTTTATGCCCCGTCCGGATGACATTTTTCAGGAACGCCTCTACTGCATCCACTGGATGAAAAAAAAGCCAACAGGGAAAAAATATGTTTATCAATTCCGATCGGTTACTGAAGCGGATCTGCTGCGGGAAGAACAGGTCGTTGCTTATGTCCGTGAACATCTGGAGAAGTGGCAGGAAAAGGGCTGTATTCCGAATATGGTCATAGAACAAGGGGATAAAACCCATGAACCCATAAGGACACGAGGCTGGACCCATTGGCATCATCTTTGGCCGTGCCGCCAACTCCTGTACCTGGCACTGATCAGAAAACAAATAGCTTCTCCAGAGATCTTCGTGATGTTTTCCGGGTTGCTTGATTATACCAGCAAACTGTGCCGTTGGACCACTTCATCAAAAGGCAACTCATCGATTGGCGACGGAAAAAGGACCGGGGGTGCAAGTGATAATCCTACGAATGTTTTTTATAACCAAGCGTTGAATACCTTTTTTAACTATGGAATTCGATCTTGTGCACAGCTGCTTGATATCTTGAATAAAACCGTCAAATCCTATCCATTCAATCCATGTTTACAGCTGGATGTAGCTACCCAGCAAGCGGCAATCTTGCAAAAAGAAAACGATATTTACATCACAGACCCCCCCTATGGCGATGCCGTGAAATACGAAGAAATCACCGAGTTCTTCATCGCCTGGCTGCGCAAGAATCCCCCTGAAGAATTTTCCCACTGGAAATGGGACAGCCGCAGATCCCTTGCCATCAAAGGGGAGGATGAGGGGTTCCGCCAGGCAATGGTGGCAGCCTACCGGAAAATGACGCAAAAGATGCCGGACAACGGTATTCAGGTCTTGATGTTTACCCACCAGAGCGGGGCCATCTGGGGGGATATGGCCAATATCATCTGGGCCAGCGGTCTCCAGGTGACGGCTGCCTGGTATGTGGTGACGGAGACCGATTCGGCCCTGCGCCGGGGTGCCAATGTCAAGGGGACGATTATTCTGGTTCTCCGCAAACGTCACCAGGACCTGGAAACGTTCCGGGATGACCTGGGCTGGGAAATCGAGGAAGCGGTCAAAGAGCAGGTGGATGCGTTACTGGAACTGGATCAAAAGGTACGTGCCCGGGGGGCGGAAGGGCTTTACACGGATGCGGATATGCAGATGGCGGGATATGCCGCAGCCCTGAAGGTGCTCACGGCCTACTCCCGCATTGACGGCAAGGATATGGTCATCGAGGCGGAATCCCCCCGCCGAAAAGGGGAAAAAACCTTTGTGGATGACCTGATTGAATTTGCCGTCCAGACAGCGGTGCAGTTCCTGGTACCTGTGGGGTTTGAAAAGGAGGAATGGCAGAAACTCCAGGCAGTGGAGCGGTTTTACCTGAAAATGGCTGAGATGGAACATCAGGGAGCCAAAACCCTGGACAATTACCAGAACTTTGCCAAGGCCTTTAAAGTGCGGCAGTTTGATCAGCTGATGAGCGAATATTCCAAGGCCAATGCCGCGCGGTTGAAGCTGTCCACGGAATTCAGGGGCGCCATGATGTCAGGGGAAAGAGAGATCGCCGGGACACCGCTTCGGGCCTTGCTGTATGCGCTCCATGAGGTCTCCAGAGATGTGGAAATGAATGATGTGCTGTGGCATTTGATGGAAAACTGCCCCAATTATAATTTCAACAAATCATTGCTGGCCAAAATGGCCGATTACCTGGCTGAAAAACGGGAAGGGCTGAAATCGACCCGAACATTCAAGCCGGATGTGGAGGCAAGCTGTGCGCGGATTCTTGCCGAAGCCATCCGGAATCAGAGGTTGTAGCCGATGAAAAAAGACCTTACAACATCAGAGGTGGACCGGCAGAATATCCTGAACAATCCCTATGCCCTTGCAGAGATCGAGAAAGCTGCAGATATTAAGGATAAAGGTTAAGTGGGAATCACACGGTTTTCATCCAGGACGGAAAAACTGGATACTGAGTTTCTGGCAAAAGCCCTGAAAGGGGCATCGAAATATTTCCGCGTTGCCGGTTATTTCAGAAGTTCCATATTCGAACTGGTGGGTGAAGAGATCTCAAAAATCCCGGAGGTAAAGATCGTCTGTAACTCTGAATTGGATCTGGCTGATTTTCAGGTGGCTTCAGGACGAACCACCGCCCTGAAGGAACGGTGGAACCGGGTGGATGTGGAAGCGGAAGCCCTCCTGAAAAAAGAGCGGTATCAGATTCTCGACCAGTTGCTGCAATCCGGTAATGTGGAAATCCGGGTTGTCCCCAAAGAGCGCCTGTTCCTGCATGGCAAAGCCGGATCGATACATTATCCGGATAGCGGGCGTAAATCATTTATCGGTTCTGTGAACGACTCGAAAAGCGCCTTTGCCCATAACTATGAACTGGTATGGCAGGATGATGATCCGGACAGTGCCGACTGGGTCGAAAAGGAGTTCTGGGCGTTGTGGCAGGAAGGTGTGCCATTACCCGAAGCCATTCTGGCTGAAATCAACAGAGTGGCCAATCGCCGGGAAGTCACGGTAGAGGGGTTGACACCCGGGGAGATCCCGGCGGCTGCCATGGCGGAAGCCCCCATATACCGGGGTGGGGAACAGTTGCAGCCATGGCAGCGCTCCTTTGTGACCCTGTTTCTGGAACATCGGGACATCTTTGGCAAGGCCCGGTTGCTGCTGGCGGATGAGGTCGGTGTCGGGAAAACCCTTTCCATGGCAACCAGCGCGCTTGTGAGTACCCTTTTGGAGGATGGCCCGGTTCTCATTCTGACGCCGGCTACGTTAATGGTTCAATGGCAGATCGAGATGATTGACAAGCTGGGTATCCCTTCGGCTGTCTGGTCTTCACAAAAAAAGGTGTGGCTGGGAGCGGAGGGTCAGATGTTATCTCCCAGAGGCGAAGCGGCTTCCATAAAAAAATGCCCTCATCGTATCGGCATTGTTTCGACAGGCCTGATCATGCATCAACGGGAAAATGGAGACTTTGTCAAGGAAGCGGGAATGCTTCTGAATAAAAGGTTCGGTACAGTCATTCTGGATGAAGCCCACAAGGCACGTGCAAGAGGGAAGCTGGGCGATAACGCATTGGAACCTAACAACCTTCTGGCTTTCA
>JAABUD010000085.1 GCA_011389555.1 Desulfotignum sp.
ACAGCCGGCGGTTTACAGCCGGCGGCAGGGGCAACCCGTTTTTACAGCCGACGTGCGGCATGGTGCCGCTGACTTTTATACCAAACTGTAACAAAAGGAGAAAAAACATGCGTCAGAAAAAATTACTCTCACTGGTCCTTGCACTGGCTGCTGTTCTGTGCTTCAGCGCCATCACCTTCGCCGGTACCCTGACAGAGATTGTAAAACGCGGGGAACTGCGTGTGGCGGTACAGTCCGGTGCCGCCCCCTATGCCTTTGTGAACAAACACGGGGAACATGCCGGTTCCATGATCGATTTTGCCAAAGGCATGGCAGAATCCATGGGTGTCAAAATGGTGGTTCTGGATTTTGACTGGGACGGCCTGATTCCGGCGCTGCTCTCCGGCAAGGCCGATATCCTGGCGGCCGACATGACCCCCACGCTCAAACGAGCCCTGAAAATCACCTTCACCGATCCCTGGATCGAGGTGCAGCCCTGTATCTTCACCCGCACCGATACCGACTTTCAAACCCTTGAGGATGTGAACAAGGAAGGGGTCACCGTGGGCGTGCTCTTAGGTTCCACCGGTGAAACCATTGCCAAGCAGTACCTGCCCAATGCCGAGATCAAATCCTACAAAGGCGGGGGCCGCATGGTGGTCCAGGCCCTGATCGCAGGGCATGTGGATGCCGGTGTCAACGATGACCTGGCCGTGCTCACCGTGTTGCCGGATTTTCCGCCCAAATCTGTCCGTCTGCTGGACGAACGCCTGGGCCAGGGCAAAGACTCCCTTGCCTTTGCCGTGCGCCACGAATCGGTTAACCTGTGGCAGTGGATCAACCTGTACTTTAAAACCATCCGTGCCAAAGGCACCTATGATGAAAATATCTCCTACTGGATGGAAGGAACCGACTGGAAAAAAGACCACTGATCCGTTGACCAGCCACACCTGAGCAGCACCGTGGTAATGTGTAATCATGAACGGGGCATGTCCCCAGCTTTTATGCGGACATGCCCCTGGCAAAAGGGATGATCATATGCTGGCTGACTTTAACTTCCGAATTATCATAGAATACCTGCCCCTGTTTTTAACCGGGCTCAGAAACACATTTTTTATTTCCAGTGTGTCCATCGTGCTGGCCTTGATCACCGGCACCATTGCCTGTGCCTGCCGGATATCTTCCATCAAAATGCTCAAATATCCGGCCATTGCCTATATTGAAATCATCCGGTCCACCCCGCTGCTGGTACAGATCTATTTTCTGTATTTCGGTCTCCCCACCATGGGCATCCGGGTGCCTGAACTCCAGACCGGGATCATCGCCCTGATGCTCAATTCCGGAGCCTATATCGCGGAAATCATCCGGGCCGGTATCACCTCTGTGGATGACGGCCAGATCGAGGCCGGGGTATCTTCCGGGCTGAACTATTTTCAGCGCATGCGCTTTATCATCCTGCCCCAGGCCCTGGGGGCCACGGTACCCCCGCTTCTGGGCCAGGCCATTGTGCTGGTGAAAGATTCCGCTTTGCTGTCCTTGATCTCCGTGATGGAATTGACCCGGTGCGGCCAGACCATGACATCTGAAAGATTCATGCCCACGGAAGCTTTTCTGACCGTGGCCTTCTTTTACATGTGCATCTATTTCTGCCTCAAATCTCTGGCAGACTGGTCCCAGAAAAAACTGATCTTCAGGGAGGCATATTAACATGATGGCATTTTACTTTTCCCGGCTGGTGGAAATCTTTCCCTTTTTTCTCAAAGGATTGTGGATGACCACCCAGATCGCCTTTATCAGCCTGTTCACCTGCACCATTCTTGGATTTGTCTTAGGCGTTCTGCGCTCAGGCAAAAACAAGATCATCAAGCGCCTCATCGGCGTGTATGTCTCCTTTGTCCGGGGCACCCCGTTCGTGGTCCAGGTGTTTATCGTGTTTTTCATCTTCCCGGAATGGGGCATTCAGCTGAAAGCCTTTTCCGCAGCCCTGCTGGCCATGGCCATCATGGGATCCGCCTTTATCTGCGAAATCGTTGCCGGCGGCATCAACGCCATCTCCAAAGGCCAGTGGGAGGCAGGCACCGCATCCGGCCTCACCCTGATCCAGCAGCTGCGCCTGGTGATCATCCCCCAGGCCATGCGAGTCATCCTGCCGCCCCTGGTGGGCCAGTATGTGCTGCTCATCAAAGACACCTCCGTGGTGTCGGTCATCGGTGTAATGGAGCTGACCCGGGTGGGATGGGTCACCGTGGTGAGAATCCCGGAAGGCCTCATGGTGTTCTCCCTGGTAGGTGTCCTGTATTTTGTCATTTCATACCCCCTGATCCTTTTGTCCAACTACCTGGAACGGCGGATGGCGGTGTAATGTAATGCAGCAACCGGGCGGCATCAAAACCGGCTGTATTGATACCGGCTGCATAGATACAGGCGGTACCGGAACCGGCAGCCGTGTCTGGAAACCAAAGCAACCAAGGATACAAGATGATTGAATTCAAGCATGTGAACAAATGGTTCGGCAAGCTCCACGTACTCAATGACATCAACCTGGATATAGATCCAGGGGAGGTGCTGGTGATCTGCGGCCCCAGCGGCTCGGGAAAATCCACCCTGATCCGGTGCATCAACCGGCTGGAGCCTATCCAGGAAGGTGAAATCATTGTTGACGGTGTACCTGTGCACAACAAAAAGACAAACCTCACCAAACTGCGTGCCGACATAGGCTTTGTGTTCCAGCAATTTCATCTGTATCCCCATATGACCGTGCTCCAGAACGTGATGCTGGCCCCGGTGAACGTCAAAAAAATGTCTGCTGCCGAAGCAGAGGAGATCTCCAGGGAAAAACTTACCCAGGTGGGACTCACCGACAAGGCCGGCGCTTATCCGATACAGCTGTCCGGGGGCCAGCAGCAGCGGGTGGCCATTGCCCGGGGCCTGGCCATGTCTCCCAAAATCATGCTGTTTGACGAGCCCACCTCAGCCCTGGACCCGGAAATGATCGGCGAGGTGCTCGATGTCATGGTGAACCTGGTATCCGAGGGCATGACCATGTGCGTGGTCACCCATGAAATGGGGTTTGCCCGAAAAGTGGCGGACCGGGTCCTTTTCATGGATTTCGGCAAAATCATTGAAACCGGCAGACCGGATGAATTTTTCGACAATCCCCAGACCCACCGGGCCGCGGATTTCATCAGCAAGATCCTCACCCATTGACAAAAAAAGTCTTGGGTCATTGGCTTATTGCATAGGCCGCAATAAGCCAAGCCGACCCCACTTTAGGTGACGATTTCAATCAGAAAATCACCTTTGGGCGTGATTGCAATACTATTTCAGAAGCATTCAGAAAAAGGACCGGAAACCTGCCACTGTCCGGTCGATATCCTCTGCATCGATATCCAGGTGGGTCACCAGGCGCACGGGGCTGCCCGGACTGATGCGGATGTGCCGGTCTGCCAGGTGTTTCACAAGGGCCTGCGTGTCCGCGTCGATGTCTGCAAGCACCATATTGGTCTGGAGCGCTTTTTCATCGATATGGATGGCATCGATGCCGGAAAGCCCTTCTGCCAGGCGGACCGCATTGGCATGGTCATCTGCCAGCCGGTCGATATTGTTGGACAGCGCATACAAACCGGCTGCCGCCAGAATGCCTGCCTGGCGCATACCGCCCCCCACCATTTTACGCCACCGCCTGGCCCGGGCGATGAAATCTTTTGATCCGCACAGCACCGATCCTACCGGTGTGCCCAGCCCTTTGGACAGGCAGCAGGACACGGAATCAAACAGGGTGGTGATCTCTTTGACGTCGATGCCCAGTTTCACGGCAGCATTGAACACGCGGGCACCGTCCAGGTGAAACCCAAGGCCATGGCGGTCTGCCAGAGAACGGGCTTCCGTGAGATAGTCCATGGGCAGCACCTTGCCGGCCTGGGTGTTTTCCAGGCAGAACAGCCGGGTTCTGGCAAAATGAAAATCATCCGGCTTGATGAACCGTTCCACTGTGGCCAGGTCCAGGGTGCCGTCATCCGCAAAATCCAGGGGCTGGGGCTGGATGCTGCCCAGGACCGCCCCGCCGCCGGCTTCATATTTATAGGTGTGGGCGGTCTGGCCAACGATATATTCCTCCCCACGCTGGCAGTGGCTCAGCAGGGCCACCAGGTTGGTCTGGGTGCCGGAGGCGCAGAACAGGGCATCGGCCATGCCGGTCATCCGGGCCGCGGTCTGTTCCAGCTGGTTCACGGTGGGGTCTTCGCCGTACACATCATCTCCCACCGGGGCATTCATCATGGCTTCCAGCATCTGTGGTGTGGGCCGGGTCACGGTGTCGCTTCTCAAATCTATCTGCTTCATGGTATCTGTTTCCTTGTGGTCTCTGTTTATCATTCATCAGGTTCTTACAACTTCTGTTTTGATTTGTAAACTGTCCGGGAAGCTTGGGATTCAGAAAAAAGCATTTTGGCCTGCCGCCTTGCCGCAGCAGAATATATTTCACTTTACATCCCTGAAACGCTTGAATATAATATATATTCAACAGGTAAACGGTCAGGAGGAAAAATGGATATACCACAAAATCGAATGGTTGGATCTGATGAACTTCAGCAGATTTTAGAACCATTGATACGAAGAATTATTCGGGAAGAACTTTTGAATATTGCCAGGAAAAATACAAATATATTTTCCTTGGACTC
>JAABUD010000086.1 GCA_011389555.1 Desulfotignum sp.
CCATGGGGCCGCTGGGCCATGTGTATGTGCCGGGCACTCCCTCCAGGGAATTTGTGCGCAAGTTTGCCGGGGCGCTGGTCCAATCGGTTCACATCCCTCTGGTGCTTTACAGGGACAACCAGTCCATTGTTGCCGTGAACGCACAGGGGACCTTTGATCTGGCGCAGCAGTTTTTAATGGTCCTGGGAAAAGATCATCCGTTTGCCGCCCAGACGGCCGAAGATCTGGCACGCGTCTGCCGACATGCGGATGCCGGGGACATTGTGATTTCCGGATGGGATCCCACGGATACGCCCCTGTCATTCAATATTGAAAGCGGTGCCCACGGGGGTCCCGGCTGGGAAGAAACCCGCGGTATGGTCGTGCTTCCCCAATATCTGAATACAAAAACTACGTATCTGCGCGCCCGGGATCTCAGACACCTGATACAAGACTATCGAAACGGATATGTATCCCATGAACACCCTGAAAATTCTCAGTTATAATATTCATTCCTGCCGGAACATGGACCGCAGATACAATCCTGCCAGAACGGCAAAATTGATTGCAGGGTTCCGTGCGGATATTGTTGCACTTCAGGAAGTGGATGTCGGTCACCGGCGGTCCGGTTATATCAACCAGGCAGCCTATATTGCGGATCACCTTGACATGTCATTTGATTTTTATACACTCAAGGAAAGCCCCAGCGGCAGATACGGTTTGGCCATCCTGAGCCGGTTCCCCGTACATGACCTGAACTGCGGGTGCCTGCCGGCCGCGTTTGCAGCAAAACCTCTGGAAAACCGCGGGGTGATGATGGCCCGGGTGGAAACTCCACTGGGAGGTGTACAGGTGTTGAATACCCACCTGGGCCTGCGGGCCAAAGACCGCAAACTGCAGGCCGCAGCCCTGGCCGGCGGCAGCTGGGTCTGCAATGATCTTAATTCCGGGCTGCCCGTGATCCTGTGTGGGGATTTTAATGCCGGCCCGGGATCGTTTGTGTACAAAACCCTTTGCCGGCATCTTTTTGACATCCAGAAGGTGTATACAAACAGGCGGTATCCAAGGCCTACTTTTGCTTCCTGGCTGCCGGTCCGGCGGATCGATCATATTTTTATTTCCCGCCATTTTTCCGTAAAGGATGTCAAAGTACCCATGGATTATGAAACCCGTATGGTATCGGATCATCTGCCTTTGTACGGGGAAATTGCCATCACGCCATGGTGATGTATTGGATCTGGTTGAGCACCCTGACCAGGAAAAATATCCCGGTCAACAGATTATTGTCATTGAAATTAATGAGTACGCTTATCTGGTTCCTTTTGTAGAATCCTCAGAGGGTAAATTCTTAAAAACCGTTTTTCCGAGCCGTAAGGCAACACGGGATTATTTAGGAGGAAAATATGAGCAGGATAAAACTTGATAAAGAAGAAAAAGACATTCTTGATTCATTCGAGCGTGGTGAATGGAAACAAGTAGATAATGTTGAGGCTGAAGTTAAAAAACATCAGGAATATGCCAGGAATACCCTGAAAAAAGACAAAAGAGTCAATATCAGGATTTCATCAAAAGTCCTGGAAGAGATCCAGGCGCTTGCAGCTGAAAATGGCATTCCATATCAAACACTAATGACAAGTATCCTTCATCGCTACGTTCACGGCAGCCTTATTGATAAACAACGGCTGAACAAAGCAGTTAACTCAGACGGTTGAAACCAAAGACTTTTTTATTCCATTCCAGCCGCACCATTTCAAAATTTGTGCAGTTCAAATAAGAAAGGATTCGTTACCATTCAGGGAAAATGCCAGTATTGGCAAATTCCCTGAATAGCGATTTACGTTCGAACTTCAGGTTATCCCGAGGTTTTACTTTCGCCCAGTTGATCGCCCATATCCTTCTCTAATTGTCAAAGCCGGATGACCTGATTCTTGACCCCCTGGCCGGGGATGGTTATCAAGACAATTTTTTTAAATGAGGATCATGCCGCTCTGCTCAGCGACACTTCAACATCGATCCCGATCTTCTCCAGCATTGACACAAGCATGTCAATGGTGAACAGATCGATTTTTCCCCGCATCAGGTCGCTGATTCTGGGCTGAGTGACGCCCATTTTCAGGCTGGCTTCTTTCTGGGTCATCTTGTTTTCCTGGATGTATTTGCGGATCTCCAGCATCAGCCGGCTTCGGATAAACAGATTTTTTGCATTGGCGGAATCATCTTCCAGGGCCGCAAATACGTTTTGATGTGATTGGGTCATGACAGGTGTCTCCTTTCCTGTTCAAGTTGTTTCAGCCGCTGCTGTGCCAGGGTGATGTCCTTTTTCGGGGTTTTCTGTGTTTTCTTTTGAAAAGCATGCAGCACATATACCGCTTCCGGAAACTTGGCGATGAAAACCACCCTGAATTCTCCGTTTTCATGTATCTTTAGTTCTTTCACCCCGCCACCGATTGACGGCATCGGCTTCCAGTCAATAGGGTCCATTCCCATCTGGACGGCCATCAATTCATGCCCTGCTTTTCGTCTGGCACCTTCAGGAAACGCTTTGATATCTTTTTGGGCAGTGAATTTGAAAACAACCGGTTTCATGAAAGAATATATACAATATTTTGTATATATGTGTCAAGCGAATATCATGGGGATGGTACTGGCTGTGTACATGTTTCATCCGGTCATATTACATGAATCCATGTATTGTTTCCCATGGGTGTACACGATATTGTTTTTTCTTAACATAGCAATCAAACATAACACAAAGGATGGTGCCATGACCTCTGAACTCAGAGAGCAGATTCATCAGCTCATCACCATGAACCGGCAAATTGGGAATACCTATACGGTAAAAATGAAAGATATCCCATCCGTATTTGTCGGGATTCCGGTTCCTTCCAGTGGGGATCCGGAGAAGTTTATCATGGATGTAACCAACAAAGAGACGGAAGAAGAAAATAGAATCATTGAAGCAAATATCGCAGATATCGAATCCATGGAGAAAACCTGATTCAAGTCTGATTTTTTATAAGATTAATCGACAGAAGAGGTGCTGAACAACGATGCCTTTTGATACAACATCAGAGCCGAATACCGGAATGGTTCCGAATACCGGAATGGTCATCTCCATCCGGGGAAATGTGGTGGATGCCCGGTTTTCAGACGAAATTCCGCAACTGCACAATATGCTGATCTGTGGCAAAGAGGATACCATACAGATTGAAGTGATTCTGCACCTCGATGATCAGACCATCCGCGGTATTGCCCTGACCAGTACCCAGGGACTTGCGTTGGGATCCGACATCCGGGATACGGGGCGCCACCTTGAGGTACCCGTGGCAAAATCACTGCTGGGGCGGGCCCTGAATGTATTCGGAGAGCCCATTGACAAGAAGGACCCGGTTCAGGATGCAGCCTTTCGGACCATTCATGGATCTCCGCCGTCCATGGACAAACAGAGAGTATCCACCCGGATTTTTGAAACCGGTATCAAGGTGATCGATATTCTTTCCCCTTTGGAACAGGGCGGCAAAAGCGGACTGTTCGGCGGTGCCGGTGTCGGAAAAACCGTTCTGATCATGGAGATGATTCACAATATGGTGGGCATTCATGAAGGGGTCAGCCTGTTCTGCGGGATCGGGGAACGGTGCAGAGAAGGAGAAGAATTGTACCATGAGATGCAGGAGGCAGGCGTACTGGACAAGACCATCATGGTGTTCGGACAGATGAATGAACCCCCGGGGGCACGGTTTCGTGTGGGCCATTCCGCACTGACCATGGCGGAATATTTCAGGGATGATCTCAACCAGGATGTGTTTCTGCTCATAGACAATATTTTCCGTTTTATCCAGGCCGGCATGGAGGTGTCCGGACTGCTGGGGCGGCTGCCCTCACGCCTGGGGTACCAGCCCACCCTGGGTACGGAACTGGCCGAGCTCGAAGAAAGGATCACCAACTCCACCACCGGGTCCATCACCTCGGTGCAGGCCGTATATGTGCCGGCGGATGATTTTACAGACCCTGCCGCGGTCCATACCTTCGGGCATTTGTCTTCCAGCATTGTTTTGTCCCGGAAAAAAGCCGGGGAAGGCCTTTATCCGGCCGTTGATCCGCTTCAGTCCAACTCCAGCATGCTGACCCCGGATATAGTGGGGGAAGAGCACTACCGCATTGCCGGAGACATTCGAAAAACCCTGGCTGAATATGAAAATCTCAAAGATATTATTTCCATGCTGGGCATTGAAGAGCTGTCCAGAGAAGACCGGCAGACCGTTCACCGGGCCAGGCGCCTGGAACGGTTTCTGACCCAGCCGTTTTTTGTGACCGAACAGTTCACGGGTTATGACGGCCGGTCCGTGAGTATTGAAGATGCCCTGGAAGGCTGCCGGCAGATTCTGGATGACAAATTTTCAGACCGGTCTGAACAGGCCCTGTATATGATCGGCAGCATCGATGAGGCCAAAACATCATGAAACTCAAGGTGATGCTGCCCACCCATGTTTTTTTGGACATTGGGGTGCAAAAGATCACTGCGGAAGGAATGAACGGATCTTTTGGCCTGTTTCCTAAGCATGTGGATTTTGTGAGTGCA
>JAABUD010000087.1 GCA_011389555.1 Desulfotignum sp.
GCCTGATCGTACTGGATGAACTCCACAAATACCGGGACTGGAAAAACTGGGTCAAAGGGATTTACGATACCTGGAAAGACCGGACCCGGTTTCTGGTCACCGGGTCCGCCCGGCTGGATGTCTACCGCCAGGGCGGTGATTCCCTCCTGGGCAGATACCATTACTGGCGCCTGCATCCGTTCGGTCTGGATGAATTCCCGGAAAAAATGACCGCCAGAGAGGCTTTTGACCGGTTGATGACCGTGGGCGGATTCCCGGAACCCTTTCTGGACGGAGACCTGCGCGAAGCCAGAAGATGGCGCCGGGATCGCTTTGACCGCGTCATCAAGGAAGATATCCGGGATCTCACCGAAGTTCGGCAGATTTCACTGCTGGAGCTGTTCATCCACCAGCTGCGCACCCGGGTGGGCGGCCAGATCGTGTTCTCCAACCTGGCCGGGGAGATCCAGGTGTCTCCCAAAACCGTGCAGAACTGGCTGGCAGTACTGGAACGGATGTACCTGGTGTTTGCTGTGCGGCCCTATACCCGCAACCTGCCCCGGGCCGTCGTCAAACCGCCCAAGGTCTATTTTTATGACAACGGGGATGTGATCGGAGATGAAGGGACCGTGTTTGAAAACCTGGTGGCATCCCACTTGCTGAAACGCCTGCATTTTCTGGAGGACCGGGACGGATTCCGCTATGACCTGCGGTATATCCGGGACAAGGAAGGCAGGGAGGTGGATTTTGTGGTGGTAAAGGACGATAAAATCGAAGAATTGATCGAGGTGAAACTGTCCGACGACAAAGTTTCCCCCCACCTGGCCTATTACCTGGAAAAACTCAATCCCCCCAAAGCCACCCAGATTGTGGCCCGGCTGCGGCACCCCTTTTCCCGGGGCAGGCTTCAAATCGTGGACCCCGTGACCTATTTCCACCGAAGCGGGTCACCGGCGGTTTGATTCGATTTTTTCATGACATTGTATTTGACAATGACTCTGATGCGACGTATATTAATAATAATATTATACGTCAAGCATACAATGAGGTGAAAATATATGAATACCAAACTCACACTCCGGCTTGAGGAAAACCTGATCCGAGCTGCCAAAAGACATGCCGGCACACTTGGCAAATCGGTTTCTCAAATGGTTGCTGATTATTTTTATCTGCTGGACACCCATTCTATGGATAACAAACAACCACTCACGCCCATCGTGGCATCGTTGAGAGGGTCCTTGAAGGGATCCGGTGTTGATGAAAAAACGTATAAAAGATATCTGGAAGACAAATATCTGTGAAAATTCTTTTTGATACCAATGTGGTTCTTGATGTCATGCTTGACCGGGAACCCTTTGCAGAACCGGCAAGCGAACTGATGTCTCTTGTTGAAAGCAAAAAAATATCAGGATTGCTGTGTGCCACAACAGTGACCACAATCCATTATCTATCCACCCGGGTGCTGGGATCAGCCAAAGCGCAAAATCAAATCAGGGATCTTACCATGCTTTTCGAAATCGCCGCTGTTAACAGAACCGTGATTGAAGACGCTCTTATTTCAAAATTTTCAGATTTTGAAGATGCTGTATTATATCAAGCCGCCCGCCATGCAGGAGCAAAAGCGATCGTTACAAGAGATTTAAAAGGATTTAAAGGATCTGAGCCGCCAATCTACAGCCCTGTTGAAATGCTTACAGCAATTCAACTGTCAAATGCCCGGGATGACTGAAAAACCAGGTTCCAGATTCACTGTATCTCATAAAAAGAGCCGGGGGACAAAAATGCCCGGGCGCTTTCCAGATAGCTGTCTGACATGGCACGGATGCTTTCGGCAAGCTGTTCCGGATTGTCATAGGTCTTTTTCACCTTTCCGGGGGAACCGGTGACAAGGGAATGAGGCGGTATCACGGTGTTTTCCAGCACCACCGCACCGGCTGCGATGACCGAGCCTTCTCCGATCACGGCCTGGTTCATAATGACAGCCCCCATGCCGACAAGGCAGCCGTCTTCAATGGTGCATCCGTGGATCACACTTCTGTGGCCGATGGTGATGCCATGGCCGATGGTCAGGGGAATGCCTTCATCCGCGTGGCACATGCACAGATCCTGGATATTGGTTTTTTCGCCAATGGTGATCGCGTCCAGATCTCCCCGGATGACCGTCTGAAACCAGACGGAAGAATCTCTGCCGATGCGGACATTGCCGATGATCTGGGCCGAGGGGGCGACAAACACGGATGGGTGAATCCGGGGAGTATGGGCTTTAAAAACATACAGTGGCATGGCGGTCCTTTTTTAATAACCATCATGGCCTGAAAGACCACAACAAAACATAATGATCAAAGCATCAGCGCCAAGTATCCGCTTAACACTTAACACTTAACACTTAAAACTTCATAAAATATTATATCCGTTATCAAGAAAATAACAAGCCGGTTGAAGATCGAAAATTTTCCGTGAGCTGTCAAACCGGTGAGCCGGACATATCTCTCCCTGTCCTGTCATTTCCAATCTTCATATGGTATGATTTATTCTGAATCCAGGAGAGAAGGAACCGCTGGAAAAAGCCATGAGAGACATGGACAACAATGAATTCTTCATCAACCCGGACTGGAGTAAAAATGACCCTGTTTACAATCGACCATGAAAAATGCGACAAAGACGGCATCTGCGCGTTAGAATGCCCGGCCCACATTATTGAAATGACAGACAAGGGTCCGGTTCCCTCAGTAGGCGCCGAAGAGATCTGTATCCGGTGCGGGCATTGTGTGGCCGTGTGCCCCCGGGCGGCCTTTACCCTGAATTTTCTTTCCCCGGAAGACTGCATGCCCGTCAAAAAAGACCTGGCCCTGGATGCCGCGCACACCGAGCATTTTTTGCGATCCCGCAGGGCGGTCAGACGCTACCGGGACAAACCGGTTCCCAGAGACCTGTTTGAAAAAGCGCTCGGCATTGCCTGTTGTGCGCCCACAGGCAGTAACCGCCAGGAGGTTCGATGGCTGGTGATCGACAACAGAGACGATGTGAAAACAATCGCGGCCCACGTGATTGAATGGATGCGGCATCTGGTAAAAACCCGCCCGGAACTTGCCCTGCCGTTGAACATGCAGACCCTGATCCAACACTGGGAACAAGGCAGTGACAGGATCTGCCGGGATGCCCCCCAGCTGGTGTTCGCCCATGCATCCAATGAATTCGGCAGCGCCGCCGCTGACTGCCACACGGCACTGGCCTACCTGGAACTGGCCCTGCCCGGATTTGGCCTGGGTTCCTGCTGGGCCGGATATGTCAACTATGCCGTGGGCCAGTGGCAGGCCCTTGCAGATTTTTTGTCTTTTCCTGAAAACCATTCCTGCCACGGAGCACTCATGGTCGGCTTTCCTAAATTCAGATATTTCCGGGCACCCAGAAGGAACAATCCCGTTGTCCGGTACCATGAAACATTCTCAAGACAGGAACCTGATGCACAAATACCGGGGGGTGTTCCGGTTCATGGCCGACACCCGGGACGACCTGGCGGATGCGGCCCGCACCCTGGACCGCCTGCTGAACCGGGAGTTTGCTGTCATCGACATGGACGGCCGGAAAAGGCGGGTGGATTATTTCATCCTGAATTAAAAATTTAAATACCTGGCGTCTGCCCGCCATCGATGAATATTTCAGCACCGGTAATTGACGAAGCAAGGTCAGATAGTAAAAAAGCAGCCAGCGCAGCAATTTCTGACGGCTCGATCATTCTGCCGATGGGAATGCTGCTGGAAGAATCGGCCAGGGCCTCTTCAAGGGTGATGCCTTTTACCTCTGCCGTTTGTCTGGCAAGCGTTATCGCTCTTTGCGTCCTTGTGGCGGCAGGAGAAATGGCATTTATTCTAATCCCTTTGGGCGCCAGTTCTTTACTCAATCCCTTGATAAAATTAACCAGGGCCGCATTCGCCGTACTTCCGGTAAGAAATGTAGGCGGCGGTGTTTTGGCGGCTGCCCCGATTATATTTATTATCCGGCCGTCTTTCCGGCCGATCATATGAGGGAGTACCGCCTGGGTCATCCTGATATATCCCAGGGTCTTCAATGTCCAGGCATTCAAAAAATCCTGCCCGTCAAGCTCTAAAAAAGCCCCGGCCCTGGCTGCTCCTGCACAGTTGATCAAAATGTCCAGGCGGCCGAATTTTTCTATTACAGCATCAGCAACCGGCTGAAAACTTTCCCCTTTGGACAGGTCGGCCTTAATCGAAACCACCTTTGCACCGCTCTTTTCCGAAGAATCGGAAATTTCAGCCTCTGCACTCTCAAGGTCCCTGTCTGCTGCGATAACGACATTGACACCTTCCATAAAAAGTGTTTTCGCACATGCCAGCCCGATACCCGAACTTCCTCCTGTTATCAGGGCGGTTTTTCCATTCAGTTTTAGATCCATATTCCATACTCCTGTTTGTTAAAGGAAAAAAATTTTTATTTTACATTTTAAGTACAGCCCCTTCTGAGGCGGAAGATACCAGTTT
>JAABUD010000088.1 GCA_011389555.1 Desulfotignum sp.
GAAAAGTTATCTTTCCATATTTCCTTCAGATAAGAAAAAGCCAATTGATCTGTCAGTTAAATTCTTTACCTATAATTGCCTAAATATCCCGCAAAGTCAAACACACGGGATCTTTTTTTATCTGATAAGGATAGTTTTGGGATTGGGTGAGTTCGGTGACGGGACCGGACCGTAAAATCCGGTTCAAAAGATTCTTGTCGGGCGGTCTTTGGTTGTTTGAGTCTGTGAGAACAACTAAGACTGCCCGACAAGGGAAAAATCTATTTGTGGCAATAAATAATTGGAAATCATGTCCGGTTATTTCACCAAAGCCTTGTGGCTGTCAATCAGGGTGCCCACCACATCGGAATCCGCCAGCGTGGAGATGTCCCCGAGCTGGTCATATTCATTGGTGGCGATTTTGCGCAGGATCCGGCGCATGATTTTGCCGGACCTTGTTTTGGGAAGCCCTGCCGCAAAATTGATGATGTCCGGGGTGGCAATGGGGCCGATCTCTTCTCTGACATGGACTTTCAATTCCTTGAGCAGCTCAGGCGAAGGCGTGACACTGACATTGAGGGTGACAAACGCATAGATGCCCTGGCCCTTGATGTCATGGGGAAATCCGATGACGGCGGCTTCCGCCACCTGGGGATGGCTCACCAGGGCGGATTCCACCTCGGCCGTGCCCATGCGGTGGCCGGACACGTTGATGACATCATCCACCCGCCCGGTGATCCAGAAATACCCGTCTTCGTCTCTGCGGCATCCGTCCCCGGCAAAATAATACCCGTCAAACATCTGAAAATAGACTTTGCCGAACCGGTCGTGGTCGTTATACACGGTGCGCATCTGCCCGGGCCAGGGTTCTTTGATGGCCAGAATGCCGTCACAGGCCCCTTCCAGTTCTTTTCCTTCTTCGTTGAGCAGCACGGGTTTGACGCCGAAAAACGGCAGTGTGGCAGACCCGGGTTTCTGGTCGATGGCATAGGGCAGAGGAGAGATCATGATGCCCCCGGTTTCGGTCTGCCACCAGGTATCCACAATGGGGCATCGCCCCTTGCCCACATGGGTGTGATACCAGCGCCAGGCTTCCGGGTTGATGGGTTCTCCCACGGATCCCAGCAGTCGCAGGGAGGAGAGATCATATTTTTCCACCCATTCCTCTCCCTGGGCCATCAAAGCCCGGATGGCCGTGGGCGCGGTGTAGAACTGGTTCACTTTCCACTTGTCCACCGTGGCCCAGAACCGGCCCGGGTCCGGATAGGTGGGCACGCCTTCGAACATCAGACTGGTGGCGCCCTGGGACAACGGCCCGTATACAATGTAGGAATGGCCCGTGACCCACCCGATATCTGCCGTGCACCAGTAGATGTCCCCGTCATGATAGTCAAAGATGTATTTGAAGGTGGTGCCGACATACACCATGTATCCGCCCACATTGTGCTGGACCCCCTTGGGCTTGCCCGTGGAGCCCGAGGTATAAAGAATGAACAGCGGGTCTTCCGCATCCATCCATTCCACAGGACAGTCGGGGGACTGGGCATCGGCCGCCTCATGCCACCACACATCCCGGTCCGGTTTCATGGGGATGTCGGAGCCGGTGCGTTTCACCACAAAACAGGTCCCCACCTGGTGGCCCCGTTCTTCGCACAGGGCCAGGGCCCGGTCGGCCGCGGTTTTCAAGGGTACGGCCTTGGCGCCCCGCATCACCCCGTCCGTGGTCACCAGCACCTTGCACAGACTGTCCTCGATCCGGTCGGCCAGGGCTTCGGCGGAAAACCCGCCGAACACGATGGAATGAATGGCCCCGATTCTGGCACAGGCCAGCATGGTGGCGGCCAGTTCCGGGATCATGGGCATGTAAATGGCCACCCGGTCCCCTTTGCCCACTCCTTTTTCCTTGAGGGCGTTGGCGAACCGGCATACTTTTTCATGCAGCTGCCCATAGGTGATGGTCAGGTCTTCTCCCTCACTGTTGCCTTCCCAGATCAACGCGGTCTGGTCTTTTCTTTCCGGCAGGTGCCGGTCCAGGCAGTTGTAACAGATATTGGTTTTACCGTTGATAAACCATTGGATCGATATGGGGCCTTTGGACAGATGATAGTTGTATTCCCGGACCTTGTCCCATTTTTTTTCCCAGTAAAAGTTTTCCGCCATACGGGCCCAGAAAGTGTCCGGATCTTCCATGGACTCCTGGTACAGGGTCTGATATTCATCCATGGTTTTGATCCAGGCGTTTTTTCTGAATTCGTCAGAAGCTTGAAACATAGATTCGCTCATAAAGGTCTCCTTTTCAGATGCAGGTCAACAGGTTGAAAGAAAGAGTCAGTTTTTTTCCGGAATCGGGATTCCCAGAATCGGGGTTTCCGGCTTGCTTTGCGGTGCTTTTGTCATCAGGGCCAGCATGGCACCGGTCAACAGCAGGGCCGCAGCCAGAATATAGGCCATCCGGGGGCTGCCCGTATAGGCTACGATCATCTGGGACACCCGGGGGAAGATGAATCCGCCTACGCCCCAGGCGGAAAATACCAGACCATAATTGACCCCGAAGTTTTTCAGCCCGAAAAAATCCTTGGTCACGGACGGAAACAAAGACAGGTTGGTGCCGTAGTTGAACCCGATAAACGTGGCAGCCATCACCAGCAAAATCACCTGACCCGGTGCAATGAACATCAGGGAAAAAATGATGAGGGCCTGAAAGCTGAGCATGATGAACAGGGTATTGGCCCGGCCGATCCGGTCGGACACGATCCCTGCGATGATCCGGCCCGAGGCATTGCCCACGGCCATCAGCGCCACCACGATCCAGGCCATGGACCCCATGCCGGATTTGGCCATGCCGGCCACACTGCCGATGATCATCAGCCCGGCCCCGGAGCCCACGCAGAACATGAGCCACAGCTTGTAAAACGTGCCGGTTTTCATCATATCCGACGGAGAGAAATCGATGCCGGCCGGTGCGGCGGGCCTTGTGGCCGTGGCCCGGGCATCCGGATGCACATATCCGGCCGGGGGATTGATCAGAAACTGGGCCAGGACACACACCACCACCAGAAACGCCACCCCGAAAATCAGCATGGACTGGCTCAGCCCGTACCGGGAGATGAGCCAGGTGCCCAGGGGCGCGATATACACGGATGCCAGGCCGAACCCCGCCACCACAATACCGGCGATCATGCCGGTTTTGGCCGGGGGAAACCATTTGATGGCCGGTGGCGTGGCAGAGGCATACCCGAATCCAAGGCCTGCGCCCGTGAGAATGCCGAACCCCAGTATCCAGACCAGCCAGGAGGTGGAGAATGCAATGAGAATCAGGCCGGAACCGGTGAGGACACCCCCCAGGATGGCCGTCATTTTCGGTCCGGTTTTGTCCTGGACCCGGCCCGCCAGGATCATGGCAAAGGCAAACACCAGGCAGCACACGGCATAGGGGTCGTTCAACGCGGCCAGGTTCCAGTCGAAACGACCGTCCCCGGCCACAATGGATTCTTTGATGGATTCCTTGAAAATACTCCAGGTGTAGAGAATTCCTAACGCCAGGTTGATGCCCAGCCCGGCAAATGTGACACGCCATCCAATGTTTTTGACCTGATCCATTCGTGTTCTCCTTTTAGCAGAGGTTGGGGAACCTGTTTCAACCGGTGCCCTGAAGCGGTTCATTGTTTTGTCGATACCAAAGGACTGCAATCCGTGTGCCACGAGAACAAAATGTTTAACTGTCTGATTTTATGAATAAAAACAGGATTTTGTCCGGGCGGTTCTTTGTGTCCTGTGTACAATGAAAGTTGTAGAAATGCGCGGGATCCTGGAAAGAAGCGGCAGAAACAATGAATCAAGGAAGATTTACAACAAAAGTTGTGAATACAACCCAGGTTGTAGCCTTATTTGCGAATTTTCTGAAGGCGTTTGCTCAATGCCTGCTGAGAAATGCCCAGAATTCTGGCGGCGGCCGACTGGTTGCCGCCGGCCTGTTCCATGGCTTTTTCCACCAGAAGATTGGAGGCCTCCTTGAGCGTCGGAAGCCCTGTGTCTGATTCGGAGGCTTCAGTTTGGACAGAGGTATCCAGTCCCTTGAACAGATCGGCGGTGATCGGGCCTTTTGCATACCGGGAGACGGCATCATGGACCATGGATTTCAATTCCCGGATGTTTCCCTTGAAAGGATAGGTTTCCATCTGTTCGATCAGGGTCTTGGGGATGTCCGGGATGGGCTTGTCCAGTTCCGATGCGGCCTGGCACACGAACCGGTCCAGCAGCAGGGGCAGATCCAGGAGCCGTTCCCGGAGCGGCGGCAGGGTCAGGGTGTGGGTGGACAGCCGGTAGATCAGGTCCCGGCGGAATTTTCCCTGTGTTTCCAGGGCCCAGAGGTCCTGGTTGGTGGAAGCGATGATCCGGGCATCGGAATGCCGGGTTTTGTCCGATCCCAGGGCCAGGTAATCCCCTTCCTGGAGCAGGCGCAG
>JAABUD010000089.1 GCA_011389555.1 Desulfotignum sp.
TAGCTCAAAAAACCGGTCAGTTTGACTGCCAGGGTCAGGGTGTCGGCAATGCTGGTTTCCTTGACCGGGTCATCCACGCTGTGGGCAAACTGGTTCATCTGGCGGATGGTGTCAAACCCCCTCTCGATCTCTTCGGCAATGCTGTTGCTGCAGTTTTCAAGCAGAGAGAGTTCAAATTTTTTGCCCTGTTTGGATAGCTGGGTCAGATCATTTAAAAACCCGGCAGTTTCAGAGATGATGGCAAAGATGTTTTTGAGTTCATGGGAAATGCTGGCATTCACAGATCCGAAAAACTGCAGTCCCTGTTTGTTCACAAGGTCAATGGTGTGCTGGCTCATTGTTGTATTCCCCCCGTTTTATTGTTTATCCGGATGGATGGTCTGGTGGATGGTTTCAATCAGGGTATCGATGTTCAACGGTTTGGCCAGAAAGATATCATCTGAATGGTCATGGTTTCCGTTATTTTCGATGGCGCCGTGCCCGGTTACAAAAATCAGCTTGATTTTCGGATGCATCTCCAGCAGTTTTCGTTTTAATGCAAACCCGCTGATGCCGGGCATTTTCAGGTCCAGTACAGCCAGGTCGTAAGGGGTCTGGGCGGCTTTTTCAACCGCCTCTTCCCCGGAATAGGCCACATCCGCATTCAGTCCCCGGAGGGACAGCCTTTTGGCCAGCATATTGATAAATTTTTTTTCATCATCCACAAGAATAATCTTCATACCTTGTCCTCTTTTTTCATCATGACCGGTAAAGTGACAGTAAATACGGTTCCAACACCTTCACTGCTTTCCACACGGATATTTCCCTGCAGTTTTTTGACCAGTCCGTAAGTGATGGAAAGCCCCAGGCCGGTTCCCATTTTTTCTTTTTTGGTACTGAAAAACGGTTCATGGATCCGTTTGAGGTTTTCTTCGGGAATACCGCAACCGGTGTCTTTGATCTCTATGGTGATCTGGCCGGGTGGGTGATGCGATACCGTTATATCCAGGCAGCCGTTGGCTTCGATGGCCTGGAAGGCATTGTTGATCAGGTTGAGCAGGATCTGCTGGAGTTTGCCCTGGTCGGTCTCGATGGCAGGGGTATCCGGCGCAATGTCTGTGGTGACATGGATGCCTTTGTATTCGGTTTCCTTTTTGTGGAAACGCAATATACCGGTGATCAGTTTTTCCACATTTACCGCGGATGTCTGGACATCGAACTGCCGGACAAATCCCAGCAGCTGGCTGGTGATGGTGCCGCACCGGGAAACCGCTTCCAGGATGGCGTCCAGGTTTTCCATGACCTCTTCGTCATTTTGCTCTTCTTCAGTAAAATGATACAGGTCCTTGAGGTATCCGGCGGTTTCATTGATCAAAGCCAAAGGGTTGTTGATCTCATGGGCAATGCCGGCGGACAGCTGCCCGATGCATGCCAGCTGCTGGCTCTGTTCCATTCTCATCATGGTTTCCGCCTTGGTTTTGTCCGCCAGATACAGCTTGTTCACCATAAAGGTGGACACCAGGGTGATAATGATCATCATCACCAGACAGCTGATGCTGATGATCCAGTTGAAGGTCCTTCCCAGGTTCAGCCAGGTACCCATGACAACCGATTTTTCCTTGTTCACCAGGAGGATGAACGGGGTGGTTACCGCCTCGGTGATAATGTAGGAGTATCCGGTGATAAAGGTATGCTCGCTTTCATTTTCAGGTGTAATCACGTTTGTCGTGGTCGAAAACTCCGGAATGTCCAGACGGGTGGGGGTGAAAATTTTTCCATAGGTGCTGGAAGCGGTCTGCAGCACACCTGCGTGATTCATCAGAAAAATATCGGTGTGAACATTGGTCTTATAGGATAGCAGGGTGTCCATGAGCCGCTGGGTGTCCAGGGTGGCCCGGAGGATGAAAAGCCGTCCCAGGGCATTGATGGACCGCACCGCAATGATGATGTGGGGAACATCCCGGTATCCGGTGAACACCTCGCTGATGAAATTGTCACTTTCAATGCTTTTGGTGAACCAGGGCTGGGTTTTGTAGTTTTTGCCCTCCAGGTTGAAGGGGCCGGCATAGGCCACCTGGCTGCCGTCGGCATCGATGATGCTCAGGTCTGTGAATCCGCCGAATCCCAGCTTGAGGTTGCTCAGGATGTCCGCCAGGTGTGCATTATCGATCAAAGCGTAATAGGGCAGTTCATTGACGATGAACCGCAGGGCGTTCAGCCGTTCTTCTAAGAAAAACCGCATGGACCGCTTGGCATTGGAGGTGACCCGCTCGGTCTGGAGAACCAGTTCCGAATCCACGGCCTGCTGGATCAACCGCTGGTTGATGAAGGTTGCCATCACCAGGGGGGACAGGGAGGTGACAGCCAGAATAACGATGCTGATGATCCAGATACGGCAGTAATTGGAAAAGGTGTGAAAGGATGCCAGGTGGGCGTTGTGCCGGTGAAACAAAAACGCCAGCCACTCCTGTTTCTGCAGCATCTGCGGTGTTCGGATCATTGCACCTCCCCCCGGGCATGGGTGAGCACGGTGGTTATTTTTTCAATGCTCACGGGTTTGTGGATAAATTCGGCCGCGCCCAGATCGCGGCACACTTTTTCATCCTCCCGGGTGCCGTGACCGGTGATGATGAAAACAGGGACGGACGGATTGATTTCCTTTATTCGGGCCAGTACCTGTGTACCATACATATCCGGCAGTTTCAGGTCAAGCAGGATCAGGGTGGCGGCACCGGGGTTTTCCTTGACCCACTGGATACCGGACTGCCCGTCATAACATGCCCGGCAGGTGATGTCTCGGAGGGAGAGCCGCCGGGACAGCATATCGGCAAATTTGACTTCATCGTCAATAATCAGGATATCAATATGTTTCATAAATCAATCTTTTGTGTTGACTGTTTAAAAATTTTAATTTATATCTCAATATAATTTTATTTGTTTCATTTGTAAACATTAAAATGACAAAAAATGAAAAATTTAAACACCAAATTTGAGGACCATTTATGACATTGTTTAATAAATCAAAAACAAAATCAGGAAAGGTGGATGATCAGGCGGCAGACAGCCGGGACCAGACCCATGAAACCAAGCGAGCGGTATCTGAGGATAATGTCGGTCGGAACATCGCTGTTGCCACATATGAAAGCCTGTTTTCCGAAACAATGGTTTCCTACACCCTTGAGATGGCAAAACGGATGGGCTGCGGCATCATCGCTGTGAATTGTGCCAATCTCACCCATGATGTCACCGAATTTTTTTCAAATGCCCATGATGTGGCTTTTGATGAGTTTAAAAAAAATTCCGACCGGAATGTGGAAAATTTCCGCGCCAAAGCCGGGGACCAGGGCATTGAGTTTGCCCATATGGTGCATTATTCAGATATTGATACCGCCATTGACGCTGTTATAAAGGATTATGGGAAGCCTGAATATATCATTACGGAAAATCCGGCCGGCATGGCAAAGGGGAAGGAAAAAACCAGAAGCCCTGATTCAACCCGCGTCCAGGAGGATATTCACATATTGCTGGTGGATGATAACCCCAGATTTTTACATGCTTTGGCTGACAGAATCAGGCTCCAGGGCCATGAACCGCTCACTGCTTTAGATGGGAAAGAAGCGCTTGATATTCTGCAGACAAAAACGGTCCATCTGGCAATTATCGACCAGCGGCTCCCGGATATGGACGGCCTTGATCTGATTGCCAGGGTAAAAGAAATTGACAGCACCATACCCAGCTCCCTGCTCACCGGCCACGGGGATGCAAAACTCAAGGAAGCAACCGAAGCACTGGAATCCGTTTATTTTGAAAAAGAGGATATGGGAAGTTTCTGGGGATTTTTCAGAAAAATGCTGAACAGCCTGGGATCCACAGAAGAAAAAGAGCCGGTAATCGCACAGACCTTTTGTGTCTATGCCATAGATTAAGGGGGAAATCATGGATGCCCAGTTTGTTTTCGGAATGGTATTGATTTGTGCGTTTTCCGTGCTCTGTTTTTTTTTCCGGAAGAAAAAATAACAGCTTGGATAAAAAGGGTTTTTAAAAAAATGCAATTTCCCGATGATCAAGTTGTGAGGGATCAGCCTTGCAAGTTGTGGGGGGTCAGGCTTGTGTTATTGGCGTTATCTATCACAGCCGTTGTGACCCCATGACGGCACAGATAATGCCAATAACGCAAGCCTGACCCCGTTTTCCAAAACCTGATCATCGAGAATTATAAGATGACAACTTATTGAACGGAGACAAAATTCAATGACACCTGATATGATATTGACAATGACAGTCCTTGTTTTTGTTATTTTTTTATTTGTTTTCGAATGGGTCCGGGTGGATGTTGTGGGGATCATGATGATGGTGCTGCTTCCCCTTATCGGCCTTGTCACACCGAATGAAGCCTTTTCAGGCCTTTCCAGCAACGCGGTCT
>JAABUD010000090.1 GCA_011389555.1 Desulfotignum sp.
CCAGAATTTTGAAGGATTTGCCAAGGTCTGTTCCCCCGTCCTTGAGCACAGCAAGAGGGCGTCCCACGACCTGAATCACCTTGAACAGAAAATCGGCTATGGCCTCACCCGTTAAGGAGACAGACACACGAACGGCAATACAGTGAACATCTTGCAAAGTGGGGGCTCCCGTCTGCTAAGATTTGAATAGTGTAACGCTATACCCCCGAATCAGTGACGGAATAATGTAACGGGTTTACCCCGCAGCTATACCCCGCCAGAAGAACAAAAAAATACCCCGCTATCCCGCCGATATCCAGCCGCCGTTTCCCAAACTCCCATTTTGCGCCTATTTTTTGTCAGGTTCTTCAACGCTGGAGATTTTTAAAATGACAAAAAATAGACGTGAAACGCGGCCCTGCTCTATTTGCCGGAGATGGTTTCGGCCCATTGCGCAGCAGAAAGGACGGCAAAGGACGTGCAGTCCGGCATGCCGACAAGAACTTCATCGAAGACAATGTGAACAATGGAACAAGAAGAATAAGGCATATTTCAAGAGCAACTATCTGGCTGATAAGATTCGGGCGATCGATCAGCAGGAACAATCGAAAGATCCTCCTGCTGATCATCAACCGGCACGACCGAATGCTTCCGTCTTTTTTTTACACCAGGCAGAACCGATTCTGCCAATGGATATCATCATTGCCCAGATGGGGAAAAAAAATGCCGTCATTATCCAATATCTGATTTTCCAGATCCGCCATGTTCATGCTGGAACATCCGGCTTCCCATGATGATAATCTCCCCGACTAATCGATTGGCGATTTCAAGACGCATGAACTGGGCAACATGCTGTAATATATGTGGATTCCAGCAAAGTACTCCGACTTTGATTTTAAGAGGCATCATGGGTATAAGATATTGATAATAATGGTGATACAGCCAGAATAATCCCCTCGTCAGTTCAAGAGGCAAATGACAGGAGATGATTGCCGGTGGTATAAACAAGACATCTTGGAACAACTGAAAAAGAGGTGTCTTATGAAAGCCAAATTCTCATCCCGGGAGTTATTTGATCTGAGAAACACCATACCGGTGGACATGCTGATCAGGGACCAATTGCAGCTGCCTTCAAAGATTAGGGACGGGGTTTTCCGTTTTCTGTGCCCCGTTTGTAATGAATTTCAAACAGCGGTCAATCCGAACACCAATCTGGCCAGATGCTTTCGGTGTGAGAAAAATTTCAACACCATCGACCTGGTCATGACAGTCAGGGGATGCGGATTCAAAGACAGTGTCTTGTTCTTGAAAGCCCTACGCATGCCGGCAGAGGAACCTAAAGCCCTTGTCGGGAGATTTCGATGACAAGTGAACAGGAACAACTGGCCCGACTGGAGTCCCTGATTTCCCGCAATCAGGAACGTTTTTGTGAAACAGGCCGGGCATTGAAGGAAATCCGGGACAACCGGTTATACAAACTGGCATTGTTTGACACATTTGAAGCGTATGCCAGGGCGCGCTGGGATATAAGCCGGGCCCACGCCTACCGGCTGATCAAGTATTGCGAGGTGATCCGCAATCTGTCTCCAATTGGAGATCTTCTGCCGGCCAATGAATCCCAGATCCGCCATCTTGCCCAACTAAAGCCCATTGAACAGCGTCGGATCTGGAAAGATTTTCTGGCCAGCGGTATTGAACTGACTGCACAAAACATCAAAAGATTCATGAACTCCCGGGGCATAAAAAAAACTAATCCACCTGATTTGAGCGACAGGATCACCGAGGATTACATGGCTGCGGTCAAAACAATGCTTGAACAGGTGCGCCTGGCCCGACAGGACAACTGGCAGAGCACATCCCGTCAGGCCGCCCTGTTGTGGAACCGGGTTGTCAGAGAAAAGATTCTGTCAAAAGAGGCCGGTGATGGATGAGCTGAGCATTGACGACCGATTTTACCTGCTGCTTCACAAAAAGATCATGAACAAGACCGGATCTGCCAAACGAAGGGCTAAAAAATACTACAAGGATCAGTACCGGAAAACCGGCATAATACCCGCTCCTTTATTATTGGTTGAAAAAGGGGTGATGGAAGGCCGAAAATGCAGCGGCCGTTCCCGCTCCCTGGGTGAAGCTGTCAGAAGGCGGTTTATCGACATGGTCAAGGCCTCTTGTGATCCCATGTCCCGGGAATTTATCTTTATTACCCGCAAGGCCAGAACCATCAAAAATTACCACTACTGGCTCGAACAGGAATTTGGCAGAGCCTTAAGCCTTCAGGCGCTCCGGCGGTGTGCCAGAAATGAAAATCTGAAGGTCTACCTTGAAAAACCGGATTCTGAAGAAGATATCCCGGTCAAGCATACCTTCAAGCCGGAACCGCTATTTGCCCTGATCCAGATTGACGGTTGTCGGTTTCGATATATCAAAATCAGAAATGAAACCGGCACGTGGCAGGCCCCGCAGGTCATTGAAACATTCGATACCGGCTCCCGGTACATGTTTGATCTGGGAGCCTATTTTGAAGAAAGCAGTATGAATGCTGTGGATCTGTTTACCCGTTTTTTAACCGGAACCGAATTTCCTTTGAGAACCATATGCATCCGGCCGGACAATGCCAAAGGGTTTTTAAACCTGAAACGCGTTATCAACGCATTGAATATAGCGCATTCCACACCAGGTGGATTGTATATGTCAGCTGATTTTTCAAGGACGTATTCAGCCAAAGACAAAGCACATCTGGAGTCTTCCCACAGAAGTCTTCACAACTTTGAAATACGGATCATCAAGGCCTTTGAAGACCGGATTGTCAAAACAGTTCCCACCACCATCTTCAACCAGGGGAAAAAAGAACTCATTACCGTGACCCTGCTGGATATCACGCTTCAGGATCTGAGAAACAGTCCGCTCATTCAGGAATACCGCAACGAACAGAACCAGAACAAACATTATTTCAGTGAAAGCGGCCGGGTCGATTCCTGGATCCCGGAGCAAAAAATGACACCGTTTTTAATAAAACAGCCCGCTACCCTGACATTTTCCCCCGGGCAGGTGCAGGAATATATGAAATACGGCTTCCAGAAAATCAAAGCCACAGTCTCTAAAAAAAGAACTCTTCGGCATGCCAACCAGGATTATTACGTGACCATCGGAGCGGATCTGTTCAGCAGGCATAAAAGCACTCCGGTAAAAATATCCCCATTCAGGGACAAACTGTATATTTTCGAACCGGGTGAAGAGGGTATCCTTTTAGGTGAAGCCCTTGCCTGCAAACCGTTTGAAGGACCATCGGATATCGATGTGCCGCCCGATGAGCTTACCAAGATCATCCATTTTCTGGAACAGCGCAGTATGATCATCGATCGGCCCGTCCTGATCGAGGTCTATCACAGAGGCATCGATCTTCAACAAGCGAAAACGATTTATACGCAAAATCAGCAGCGCTACGACACCTACATGAAAAAGATAAGACAACCTGTGCAACAAAAAGGGACGGCCTTGTTCAATGCCTTTGTTATTGATTGTCACAAGTCAATGCCTGCCGGCCATGTGGCGCCATACGCCTCCCATGGAGATGTGACATGAAAGAGGATTTCATCAGTGACAGGCGCCGGATCTCCTACCTGAGCGCAACCTACACCCGGATTTACCGGGGGCAGAGTGTGCTGATCGAGGGTGACTTCGGAGCAGGAAAAACACGGTTTTTACATTTGCTTCGTCCCAAAAAACTCCATGCCATATGGGTGGAATCCCTGTTCAATATACATGAAACCCTGGCATCCATCCTCCGGGAATTGAGCTATGACACTCCTGCCACGTATCGTCGGACCCCCCAGTATCTGAAGATGATCTGTGGCCTGTCCAACTGCTTCATTATCATCGACGAGGCCAGTGATCTGGACACCCGGGTCTGGCCGTATCTCAAGCGAATCATCGATGCCGGTGTCCCGGTCGTGTTTGCCGGACTGCCCAAGGTCAGGACCTATCTGAGCCGCAACCATCCCGACATTCTCAGCAGATTGAAGACACTGGTTTTATATCCGATCGTGGTGGAAGATTTCATCTCGGAATATAAAGATATCCAGCAGGAGGCCATCGAACAGATTTACATGGCGGTTAAAGGAGATATGCGCAAGTTCAAAGAAATCTGTTCAGACTGCCGGGACAGAGCAAAGGAATTGAAATATCAGTTTGTGGACATCAATCTTGCCCTTGAATTTTTATCAGACCTGCCTCCCCAATAATCCCAAAAACATCCGTCCGACCGCATAGAGACCACCTCGCCGCTTCACCGGCAGATGGTCCATTCTCCTAATCTTCATCACAAACCAAGGTATAAATCTGTTTTCATGATGCCGTTACAGCGCTGAAAAACTGAAAATGTTTTGCAATTTTCGGAAATA
>JAABUD010000091.1 GCA_011389555.1 Desulfotignum sp.
TGTTCCTGCACACCGGCGGATCACCGGCCCTGTATGCGTATATGGATTCTTTCAGAAAGTGATGTAACCCGCGGCCGCCTTTTTTCGCGAGACGGCCGCGCCAACACCAAGGGCAGGCGAAAACAATGACACAAGAAACCGAAAAAGTGGCAGGCATCATCGGCGGCATGGGACCCGAGGCCACGGTGGACCTGATGCAGCGCATCATCCGCCTGACCCCGGCCATGGATGACAAAGACCATATCCGGTGCATCGTGGACAACAATCCCAAGGTGCCCTCCCGCATCAAAGCCATCATCGAAGGAGACGGGGAAAACCCCGGCCCGGTCATGGCGGACATGGGCCGGCGCCTGGAGGCCTGGGGCGCGGATTTTCTGGTGATCCCCTGCAACACGGCCCATTATTATTATGATGCCGTGCAGCAGGCCGTGACCATCCCGGTGATCAACATGATCGATCAGGTGGCGGACCAGGTGAAAACCCGGTTCGGCAACGAGAAAAAGATCGGGATGCTGGCATCGCCGGCCGTGGCCATCACAAAACTGTACACCCGCCGGTTTGACACCCTGGGAATGGCGGAAGTGTGGCCGGACTCCGACCACCAGGACCGGCTGTTCACTATTATCCGGCAGGTGAAAGCCGGGGGCATCTCTTTGGACCTTCACCGCCGGTATGCTCAGGTCTGTGATCATTTGAAGGACCAGGGGGTCCGGGTGGCTGTTGTGGCGTGCACGGAACTCAGTGCCCTGGGAGGAAACCTGCCCCTGGAAACCATTGACGCATCCCAGGTCCTGGCCGAAGCCATCGTCCGGAGGGTCAAACATCCTTCTGAATATCCCTTGACCGGGCATCCGGATTCAAGTAGAGTATCCGGTAATAACAACCGGTAAGTTCCAGACATCCCTCTGGCGGATTCTTTCAGATCGCTGCCTGTCTTACAAAACGATTGGAGACGTCATGCAGGATCAGACCCCGCCGGACAAAGACGCTTTGTCCGCTTATTTTTTTCAGATCGCCGATGCCGTTCAAAAAGAGATGCCGGATCCACCCCGGACATTGTTTCCCATGATCCGGCAGGTGGGAGATGCTGCGGCCCAGGTGCTGGCTTCCGTGGCGTTGACCTGCGAATCTCCGGTGCCGGACTGCGCCAGCGGGTGCAGCTTCTGCTGTCATTCCCGCATCCATGTCACCCCGCTGGAGGCGGTGTTGATCAGCGCCCATATCCAGGATAGTTTCAGCCCGGACGAAATACGTCACCTGAAAACCCGGGTTCGCGCCAACCTGACCCGGACCCGGGGACAGTCCCTGGCCCGTCGGGTGGCGATCAAGGACCAGACCCCGTGTATCTTTCTGGATCACCATGTCTGTTCCATATATGACCAGCGTCCCTTTATCTGCAGGACCTGGAATTCCCTGGATCGCCGGGCCTGTGAAACCGCGTTTGTCTCCGGCAATCATGACGCGGAGATCCCCTGTCTGTCCGCCCCCAATTATGTGTACACCCTGGCCCGGGATGTGGTCCAGGCAGTGTGCACCCGCATGCATCTGGAGACCGGGCGGGTGGAAATGGTGTCTGCCATGGATCACTGCCTGGGACTGACGGATGCGGCAGATACCTTTGCAAGGGGCGTGACAATATTCAAGGAAGAGGTGCCTGCCACGGGGGTACCCGCCTGCGACACGTAACGTTACCGTTTTGCAGAAAAACGAATCGCTCCCCGGGTAACGGGTCACAAACCGGTTTTCTTTTTTACAGCGTATCAAGTGAAAACCCCGGTCCCGGGCGGGTATTGCCATGCTTTTTCCAGATAATTTTTTCCCGGCACGGTTTTTGATACTACAATGAACAGATATGATGGATCAAAAACCCGAAACCGAAAAAGGAGTATGAAAAATGGAAATTACCCGAATGGACCCCGGTTTGAAAAATCAGGTGGCTCTGGTGGATTTCAGCGCGACCTGGTGCGGCCCCTGCCGGCAGATGGCCCCCGTGATCGAAGATCTGGCTGAAAAATATCAGGACCGGGTCACGATGGTGGAAATCGACATCAATTCCCGGCCGGATGTGGCCACCCATTATATGGTCCAGAGCATCCCAACGTTCATATTGTTTGATCAGGGTAAAGAAATCAAACGATTCGTAGGCGTCCAATCCAAAGAAACACTGGAAAAAAACCTGAATGCGATTCTCTCAGATCAACACTGAACAGGAGGAAACCATGGGCAGATGCACCCATCACCCGGACAGAGAAACCAGTTATATTTGTATGAAGCACAACATCTATTTATGCGACGAGTGCCTGGAATGCCGGGACCCGGATATCTACTGCAAATTCCGGTCATCCTGTCCCATTCATTTCGTGTCCAAAAAAAACTTTGACGATACCCCGGAAACGGTATCTTCACCTCACAAGGAAACACAGTCATGATCAACGCGTTGACATTCATTCAGAAAAACCTGGTATGGGCCATCCCCGTGGCCATGGGCTTTGGATTGATCTTCGGATACCTGTTTGATGCCGGTTTTTTAAAACAGTTCATCATTCCCGTGACCTTTGTCATGGTATATCCCATGATGGTGACCCTGAATGTGAAAACCGTTTTCAAGGGCCGGGATCTCAAACTGCAGACCGCCACCCAGGTCATCAATTTCATTCTCATTCCGCTGCTGGCGTTTTTCATCGGCAAGCTTTTTTTATCCGGCCAGGACCCCAAATACGGACTGTGGGCCGTGGGGCTGTTTCTGATCGGGGTGCTGCCCACATCCGGGATGACCATTTCCTGGACCGGGTTTGCCAAAGGCAGCAAGGAAGCTGCCATCAAAATGGTGGTATTCGGCCTGGTCATCGGATCTCTGGCTGCACCCGTCTACACCAAGGTGTTCATGGGCGCCACCATTGACGTGGATATGCTGCATATGTTCAAACAGATTGCCATTTTTGTGTTCTTTCCCCTGGTGGTAGGACTTTTGACCCAGACCTATGGGGTAAAAAAATATGGGGTCCAGACATGGAATGACAGAATCAAACCCAAATTCCCGCCGTTTTCCGCTTTAGGCGTGGTGCTCATCGCGTTTGTGGCCATGTCTTTGAAAGCCAGGCACATCATTGCCAATCCCGGCGATATTCTCATTATCCTGCTGCCCCTGGCCGTGTTTTATCTGATCTCCTATGTATTTCTGACCATTGCCGGCCGGTTTCTGTTCCAGCGGGAAGATGCCATTGCCATGGTGTTCGGTGTGGTCATGCGGGATCTGTCCATTGCTTTGGCCATTGCCATGACCGCGTTCGGAAAAGAGGGCCTGACCATTGCCCTGCTCATATCGCTGGCCTATATCATCCAGATTCAGTCCGCGGCCTGGTATGTGAAATTCATCCATGTGATGTTCGGTCCGCCCAAACCGGCAAAACCCGAACCGGCTGCCAGAGAGGAGGCCGTCCCGGGACTCCGCTGTGCAAAATGAAATGCCGCCCCCTGTTATTCACCCACACCCAACACCCGACAATAATATGTCAGGCCAGGGGATGTCGCACCATTCCCTGGCCTGACCTTTCCGGGGATCACTCCGCCGGGCTGTGATATCCCATGGGCAGTTTCTTGAACCGTCCGCCGTGGATAATGGGATCGCCTTCGTACCCCAGGGCCTTGAAGTTGATGTAATCGGTTTTGTCGATCAGATGATCCACATCCCGTCCTTTTGATTTCATGTCGGAAAAATCGGTTCCCTTGTGAGCAAGGGCCTTGAAATCGATCTCCCGGTTGTCCTGGTGGCACCGGTTGCAGGTCTGGTCGCCTTTGAGGCTTTCATGGCACTGGACACAGGACAACGCCATGTCCGCGGGCATGACTTCGTGATTGATCCGCCAGTACATCCAGGTTTCCTTCCATTCATACGTGCCGCTGTACGGCAGGCCCACCTCTTTCATGCCCGCCTGGAACGCTTTTTCCCAGTCCAGGTTTTTCCAGTAGGCACTGGGATCGTTCTTGTCCTTGGGAAACAGCTGGGGCACCAGCACATGGGCATGATCCGCATCGATCGCCTGAATGCCCTTCATGATCTTGAAGGCCGTGATCTTGGAACCCGGATCATTGATGGATCCCACGGGATCGGTCAGTGTGATGACATCTGCATCCAGATCCACTTTGTCTCCCATGAGCACCCGGTCCATATACCCGGCGTACCAGGTATAATCCGGCACCCCGGATTCCACCCACTTGAATTCCCCTTTTTTCCAGTTATAGTCGGGCTGGCCGTACTTGTCCTTTTTCACTTCCCGGTCCTTGTCTCCGGCCTTTGACCAGTCCCACCAGGTCTTGG
>JAABUD010000092.1 GCA_011389555.1 Desulfotignum sp.
TCCCGGTAGGCCAGGTCCATGCCCTGGAAAACCCCGGAACCATCCCCCTGGAGCTCATAGAGGTCCAGTCCGGGTCGTATCTGGGGGAAGATGATATTGTGCGGCTGGAGGACAGGTATGGGCGGGTTGAGTAATCAGAACGGATAGCGTTGCCGTTGGAAGTAAGGCATTTACTGAAACTGAATAATCAGTTAGTTGTCGTGGCCCGACCCAACGTGAAGAACGTGAAGTAGGGAGGGGCTTGACAGGTCGGATACTGATGCTATCATAGTGAATGATCAATTCTGGAAAAGATAGATTTGAGGGGAGCAATTATGGAGGCCATCAGACAAATAGTTGATCTAAACAAATTGGAGTCTGTTATTAACATTCCAAAAGGATTTAATTATACCAAAGTCGAGGTCATTATTTTCCCTGCGGATGAACCGAAAGAAAAAAAAAGAAGTTTTGGACCATATGAGGGGAAAGGCAGCTTTAAGATGCATAGTGACTTTGCCATGACTGAATCAGAATTGCTGGGCCATGAATAAACTTGAAGATTATCAAAAATTTGGTTTGAGATATTTATCATAAACTTTTACCTTCAAAAACGCGAGAATCGGAAAAGGGCCTGGCTGTGTGGTGCCGGCAAATGTCCGGATGCAGAGGATGTTGCAGCAGCAGGCATGGATCCCCAGTTCCACTATGAGCATTACGGGGCCGGAGAAGGCCGCCTCCCTTATGCGCTGCACTCGGCCAGAGTAGAAATCGTTCTTTGGGGCGGTTTTTCTGATTTGCCCTTGGCGACCCGTAAGAGAGGCTTTGGCCATCAAGGCTAAATATTTTGAGACCGTTGGCCACGAAGTTCCAATTGCCGAGCTTAATTTCATCTTGTTTAATTCAAAAGGGGGGGGTAGTACATAGCATATAAAGCAATTTTTTCAACGGGAATCATGATATAACCTCTCGTTTAAATTGAACCTAATTTGCTATAAAATAGACATTATACCAAATCGGTATAGATGTAAAGTTTAATTTAGTTAGCAGGGTCTGACCCTGACAAGTAATGGATATCGTCTGGAAAAGGCTCCAAAAAGCTCTTAGCGGGCACTTTCGGGGGGTAAAAAGAGGCGGGAATCGAAGCTTCTGAAAATGTAATCAGCATCAACTCAGTTGTCGGAGATGATCTCAAACAACCAATTGAAAAGATAGAAAAAACAGGCCAATCTATTTTGATTGTCCGTGGTAACAAACCAATTGTCAAGATTGTTCCCCAGAAGAAAATGATCCTTTAGAGATGGATCCAATTGTTGTCCAAAGACAAGTAATAGCCAAATATCCTGATATCCGTATCGTCTGGTAATCGTAATCGAGGTCGGATACTGCTCCCGGGCGGTAAAGATTATATAATATGCAGATAAAAGTTGATACGGACTGGTACCTGGAACAGAATCCAGACGTTGCAGCAGCAGGTATGGATATCCAGTTTCACTATGAGCATTACGGGGCCGGAGAAGGCCGCCTACCTTATGCGCTGCTCTCGGCCGGATTGGAAACCGCTCTTTGGAGCGGTTTTTCTAATTTGGCCCTTGATGATCTCCAGGCCATGGCATCGGATCCGAATCAGCCTGACCTGGAAAGGATCTATTCCCGATGGGCGCTGCTGCGCTGGTATGCTGGCACTGAAGAATGGGACAAGGCGTTTGAGTACACCCGGGAGTTCGATACCGAAACGATTTTATTTGCTGATCATCTGAAAATAGTTGATTTAAGTGGACATAAAGACTATATATTGATAGTATTCGTGTTCACTTGAGGTGTTATGGATAAGCAAACAGCAATAAAGGTGTTGACCGCGTGGGATGAGACAGGGCGTTATGTGTTTACGCGCCATGACCTGGCCAGGCTTTTTCCGGATGACAGTGCCAAAACCCTTCAGGAGGCGGTGAATCGACTGGTCAAGGACGGCTGGCTGCGACGGGCATGCCGGGGGGTTTACGTGTATGCCCTGGCGCGCAGCATGGACAGTCACACTGTTGAGAGAATTGCCGTGGCGTTGCGCCGGGGGGAATACAACTACATCAGCCTGGAATCTGCACTTTCTGAATACGGCGCCATCTCGCAAATTCCGGTCGATCGTCTTACTGTTATGACAACGGGCCGTAAAGGATTATACCGCACCCCCTGGGGGACCATTGAGTTTACCCATACCAAACGGCCCACATCCAATATTCTTGCCAGTATTCGAAATGTCGGCCGCCCTCTGCGGCTGGCAACTCCGATGGCTGCATGGCGGGACTTGAAGCGGGTTGGCCGCAATACCCATCTGGTGGACGAGGAGGCGCTGATCGATGATTGAACCGGCAAATTTTGCAGCGCTGGTGGAGAAAGCCATGATCCTGTCTGGGCGCAGAGGCACTTGCCCAGACAGCGGATCAAGATTGAAGTGGCCAATGTTCCTGCTTATTCCCGTATTCCCAGGGCCCTGCAAACCAATTATGACTTCCTGCCGGATGGGTATGGGGACACACTGGTACTGACTGAAACGCTCGACGAGATTATGGCTGACAAGCTGGTGTCCCTGGTCAATACCCAGCGTTATGTACGTCATCGGGATATTTGGGATTTGCGGTGGTTGAAGCAGGCAGGAACGGCAATCAATCACGGGTGGGTGAGCAATAAAATCCAAGATTACGGTGTCAATGATTATGACCTCAAGCTGGAAAGTATCTGGCAGCGGTTGCCGGAGATCATTCACGGCGAAGGGTTCAAGTCGGAAATGGCGCGTTTCCTGCCGATGGACGTTCAGGAAAGAACCTTCATGAAAGATAAGTTTTGCGATTATCTGGCAAATGAAATCAGGGGATTGTTGGATGAGGTCAGACAGGGGATGAGTGTGAACCCAAATACAGACAATCAATTCGAATCATGAACAAATTATCCAAAAAATATGGTTTAGGCAAACTTGATCTTCAGGGCTTAGAGCCAAAAAAATATTCCAATAGTGACCAGGGAGATCAGGACATTGGGGATCGGCATCACTTGGTGATGAAAAACTATCCCCTGTGTTTTGAAGTTCGGTTTGGGAACTACAGGATAGGATGGAAGATGACGTTATCGTTCCGAAAAAGGCATTGCACCGAAAAGATATTTATCGACAATTTCCCTGACAGCGGCATCAAAGGAAAAAGAATACGCCTATGAGAAACCTGTCCGCCATCACCAGACAAACCCACATCGACAAATCCTGGACCCGAGTCACCTCCTATAAATTTGCGGCCCATGAGTGCTTCGTGCCCATGGCTGCCGTAGAAATCCCCGATGCCGCATTGAGCCTGCCCCTGGCGTTTGTCAAACAGGAAGACCACTTTATCCTGGCGGCGATCCTGTCTCTGACCCCCGGCACCAATCTGTTTGTGTCCCCTGACGGGCAGTGGATGGGGCAATATGTACCGTCCGAATTCCGGGGGTACCCGTTCCGCCTGGCCAGGGGCGGGCCGAAAAATGACCTGCTGCTGTGCGTGGATGATGACTCAGGCCTGGTCAATGCAGACAAGACCGCAGGAGAGCCAATTTTTTCGGGCATCCATTCCCAGGTCGGCAAACCCTTTGTTTTCCTGCAGTTCTATCTGCCATCTGATCCGCATCCAGGTTGTATAGTGCATCCCCTTGGGTTTGAATATCGGCAGTGGATTGAAAGCGCCGGGAACAGAATGGACATAAAAACCAAATTCGTTTACCGCCGAAATTACATCGGGTCCAGGTGAACATGACATCCTGCTCGACTGTTTCTCCACGGTGATTGTACTGAAGGGTTAGCCGGTCTAACTGTGCCACGGCCCCGATTGAACTATGAACCCGCCCGCCTATTGACCAACTGCTTGTGATTCTGGACCCCGGATATATCAAACCCTGCCTTTTCCACTTCCGGATATCAACCGGCAGCGCATCTTCAGCAACCTTTTGCATATTAAGCATGTTCATCTTTTGCAAAAGTTGTTCAAGAAAGTTTACATTCCTGATGCCGTTGCAGATGAGCTTAATGCTTTTTTCAAAGATTCCCCCGATTTTCAAAACTGTCTGAACAATCATCATATTATTTTTTATATGAAAGTAGTGAGATATGAGGTTTGAGTAGTGAGAAAAAAATATCGATTTAGCTTCTCTCAATACTCATAACTCACCACTCATAACTCATAACTCATAACTTTCATATTTTGTTGTGCCCGTCAGGGCATGGTCGTTATTGAAACCAGAGAAGCCAGGGGGGAAACCTACTTGAATTCAGGTTAAAACCGATAAGCTTTGTTTTATAATGTCACCCAATCAAGGCTTTTTT
>JAABUD010000093.1 GCA_011389555.1 Desulfotignum sp.
CTATGGTCTGGCGGTTGAGCAGTTTTGACACCGACAATTCCTGTTTGAAATGGTCCAGGGTATGTTTTTGGGTGATAAAGTGTCCGCCGGGACCCACATCTTCCAAGATCTGCCGGGCCAGGGTTTCCTTTGTCACGGTAATGCCTTCCACAAACCGCTTGGTCATGCCCACAATTTCATTGCCCATCACCAGCTGTTCCAGGGAACAGGCCATGCCCGAGGCCATATACCCCACATCATGGATCAGGTTTAAGCCGGACAGTCCCTGGGCCAGGATGGAGAAGGTGCCTTCCAGGCCTGCCTGGGCATCCAGAATCTTGGAGTCTGTTGCACCGGCAAGGCCCCAGGTGGGCAGGTCGAATGATTTGGCGATTTCCGCCTGGGCTGCGATCCCCAGGCTGTTTTCCGGGGCCCCCATGGTCATGAGAGCGGTTTTCATATCCAGTATCCCCACATTGCCGCTCATGGCCACCGGACACCCGGTTTTGCGCAGCTGGGCAATGGTGATGTGAACCAGGGCTTCGGCAGTGATCTGCACCAGCATGCCGGCCAGGGTAACCGGACCTGTGGCGCCGGCAGACACGGTGGAACCGGGCAGCTGGGGCATGAACCGGTCTGCGGAGATCAGGATCCGGTCCACCACATCATCAGGGAAAAACAACGGCGCAATGGCTTCGGGGTAGAGTATGAGAAAGGGCTTTTCCCGCAGTTTGTCCTGTCCTCCGGCGATCACCGCTGCCATTTCATACACATACTCACATCCCAGGGGCGAGTACCCGATAAAAGCGGCCGGCTTGGTGGTGTTGGCGAACATGGCCGGAATTTCATGGACTTCCGCAGCAGCGCCCGGCACATCCTGGGATGAACCCATGGGCATGACAAAATCGATGTGGGCACAGGCATCCGCCACTTTGGCGCCCAGGGCGATATCATTTATGCTGGTGGGCCGGATTTCTCCGGTGAATGGGTCCCGGTGGTTGGGACTGGCGGTGGAGGTACCGTAATGGCTTTTTTCTCCTTCCACTTCCAGGGCCCGCCTGCCGTTTCTGTCATAAATGGTCCAGCCCTTTGGTGCAGTGGACACACACCCCTGGACAATGTACCTGGGGATCTTGATACAATCGTCCTTGACCCAGGCCCCTGCCTGGGTCATCATTTTGTGGACCTGGCTGTGCCGGCATTTAAATCCCACTTTTTCAATAATATCAAAGGCTGCCTGCTTGATCTCCCAGATCTGGTCGTCGGTCAGGATCCGCATGCTCACAGAGCGGCTTTTGGTGTTGGATGACTGAATCACGTGCTTTCCTTTCAAAAATTATGGTATTTGAATTTGCATAATACATCCTGTAATCCGTTCGCAATGCTGATTTATTTCACCACGAAGAACACAAAAGCACGAAGGGTCATAGAACGGACCCCATATGCGCATCTGATCACACGATGCAAGCATTCATCAAATTCCATGCTTCGTGGCCTTCGTCTTCTTCGTGGTGAAATTCAGCAACATCATTTTACGGTCACTGTTTTTCGGTTCCGGCGGGATTCCGTTTGTATCCCAGCCCATGGCCTGGTAAAATTCCGCCAGCATACCGGTCAATGCTTTTTTGGTGAGCCCGTCCGGGACCTCTTTGCCGGAAAAGAACCTGTCCGGAAGCTGGTCTGAAAGGGGCAGGATGGAATGGCGCAGGTTGAAAAGTCTTTCCATGGCCGCAATTTTCTCTCCAGCTCCCGTCAGGCCATCTCTGGTAAAAGCTGTTTCCGCCAGTGCGTTCACCATGGCAATTTCCGGTTCCAGGTTGAATGACTTGAGCAAAGACAATACCGGTACCTTGCACAGCCCCAGGCAGTCCACCAGGATATTGGTGACCACGGCCTTTTTGATCAGCCATCCCTTGGCTTGGGTGGCATGGATATCCACAGCCAAGGCTGTGCCGAATTCTTTGATGGCGGCCTCTTTGGACCAGCTGTATTCCAGAGAGGCATACACATTGTTGTAATCCCCGCCCCTGCTGGACACCGCATATCCCAGGGCTGTTCCCATGATGGCATTGGGATGGTAGGCGGTCAGCTCCAGGCCTTTGACATGGGCGGCACAGGCTGCTGCGCCGGCCCCGATCTGATCAGCCGCATGCCTGACACCTTTGGCCAGAAGCCGGCCCAGTTCCGTGGTACGGTTTGCTATCCGGTGAATCAGGGTTTCCATGGTGCGGGCATTGCCCCAGGACAAATCCAGATCTCCTTTGAGATGTGCGGGCATGAGGCCTTTTTCCTCCAGGTCCATGGCAAAGGCAATCACCGATGCCGTGGAAGTGGTATCCAGACCCAGCCGGTTGCACAGGTTGTCCAGCCGGACAATGGCAGCCAGATCCCCAACCCCGCATTTGGGACCAAAGTTCACCACTGGTTCAAACTCCGGCCGGGTGGAAACCTCACCGGGTTTTGCAGGATCCATCACAAGCTCTGCCTTGCACTGGACCGGACATTTGAAACACCCCGATGTCTTGACAATTTTCTTTGCCAGTTTCCGGCCGTCAATGGGGCTGATATCGGTCATGCCGATCTCATTATAATTTTTTGCTCCCATGATCCCGAAATCATTGACCCACTTAAGATACCCGGACCCCCCGTATCTGGAAAAAAAAGAAAATTCCGATGCATTCCGCACCAGGGCGGCATAGGTTTTTACTGCCAGTTTCTTTTGGGGGGTGTCTGCAGGCAGGTGTTTGCGGGTGCCTTTGGCAATGACGATCGCCTTGAGGTTTTTGGCCCCCATGACAGCCCCCATGCCGGTACGGCCGGCAGCATGGTCTTTTTCCGTCATTACTGCGGCGAATCTGACCTGGTTTTCTCCTGCCGGGCCAATAGTCAGGATACGGATGTTTTCATGCCCATGGTTTTGCCTGATCCGGTCCTGGACCGCAAATGTATCCAGCCCCCACAGCTCTTGGGCAGGCACAAGCCGGGCCCCGTTTTCATGGACATACAGGTAAACCGGTTCCGTGGATACGCCGGTGACGATAATGGAAGCCAGGTTGCAGGAACGCAGCCAGGCACCGGTATACCCGCCGATATTGGAACTGCCCAGAATGCCGGTTAAAGGGGACAGGGCATTTATATGGAGCCTGGCACCGCAGGGGGCTGCAGATCCGGTAAGAAGCCCGGTGGATAAAAGCAGGATGTTATCCGGTCCCAGAGGGTCTGTTCCCGGTTTCAGGTGGTGGTACAAAAACCAGGCATTGAATCCCCTGCCGCCCAGAAAATCGGTGGCTGCATCAGGATAGGGGTCACATCGGCATTCCCTGCTTGTCAGATCCGCCATTAAAATGGTACCGAACCGGTTTGAAGCATTCATGGATTTTGAAACCTGGTTTTCATGAAAATCCATAGATGCTGCATCCCCTTTTGCTGCTGTATTCATGGATTAAATTATTACCATGTTATGGTTTCGGGATCAAATCTTTATTTGCTGCACCCGGTTTTTACACTAAAAAACTTGTATCTGAAGTATATTCATCATAATATTACAGGTTATGAGACAAACCAGTAACGTTATGTTTTTTCATCCGGAACCAGGAGATATGCATGAACCGTGACCAAGCTGTCCAGGAACTGGAATCCTTTGCAGGCTACTGGGATCTTATCGTCATCGGCGGCGGGGCCACCGGCCTGGGGGTGGGCGTGGATGCCGCATCCCGGGGCTGCAGAACCCTGCTTTTGGAACAGCACGATTTTTCCAAGGGAACTTCCAGCCGTTCCACCAAGCTGGTGCACGGCGGGGTCAGGTATCTGCGTCAGGGCAATATATCCCTTGTTCTCGAGGCCCTTCATGAGCGGGGCCTTCTCATGCGCAACGCCCCGCATCTGGTCAGCAACCAGGCCTTTATTGTTCCCAATTACGAGTGGTGGGACGGGCCGTTTTACGGGGCCGGCATGAAGGTATATGATATGCTGGCAGGCAAACTGGGGCTGGGGCCGTCAAGGCACCTGTCCAAAGAAGAAACCCTGAAACGGATACCCACTCTGGAACCGCAGAAGCTGCGGGGCGGGGTGGTCTATTACGACGGCCAGTTCGACGATGCCCGTTTGGCTGTCAACCTGGCCCAGACCATGGTTGACAGCGGCGGCACCCCTGTCAACTACATGCAGGTCACCGGCTTTACCAGGGCCGGGGACATGATTGACGGCGTTATTGCCACAGATATGGAAACCGGCAGATCTTATGAGATACATGCCCGGGTGGTGGTAAACGCCACCGGGGTTTTCA
>JAABUD010000094.1 GCA_011389555.1 Desulfotignum sp.
GCTCTGGCCACATGACGGCCCAGAATGGAGAAACAGGCATCCCCGATATCCCGCAGCCGTGTCACGCCCAGTTCTTTCCGGCCGGTGGCGGACAGCTCCGGGTTCGTAGCCCACATTCTGGCCAGCGGGCCCCCTTCATGGGGTTTGCCGTTGTACCGGGGGGCTTTGATGAAACTGTAGGCCCCGGGCTTGGTCGGGTTGGGCAGGGTCTTGCCTTCTTTTGGATTCAGCCCGGTGGTGGAATCCTCGAACCACGAGTATTTCACATATTCCTTGATCATGGCCGGATCCACGGCATAATCTTTACCATCCGTGTATACCCCGGATTTCAACAGGGTATTACCCTTGTTGTCCAGTGGAAAAACACCCCAGGAAACGAGGTTCTTATGTCCCACTCCGGTCTTGAGCAGGTCGCCGTAAGGTCCGGCCAGCAGGTAGACGATGGGGACATATTTTTCCAGGATGAACTGTTTGACTTTTTTGAATCGTTCCGCATAGGCATTCAACGCTTCCCGGGTGGGGATTTCCGTGGATCCGCCCACCACGATTCCCTGAACATGGGGCATTTTCCCACCTAAAAGCGCAACCATTTCGTGACATATTTTGCGGATTTCCAGGGCTTCGAGATACTGACCCACAGCCACATCATTGAGCTCTTTGGGCAGCCGCATGTCATTATTGGCATATCTGGGAATGAACGGGGCCGTGTCCGGGCCGTTGCAATAGTCCAGAGCTGCCAGGTGATAGAAGTGGAGAATGTGCGACTGCAGATAATTGGCTCCCAGAATCAGATTTCGGGCGATTCTTCCGTTGTCCGTGAGCTCCACGCCGAATGCATCATCCAAAGCCAGGGCCGATGCCGTGGCATGGGCCGTGGGGCACACCCCGCAGATCCGCTGGGTGATCTGGGTGGCGTCCCTGGGATCTCTGCCGATCAGGATCTGTTCAAATCCCCGGTACATCCCGCCGGAGATGTGGGCATCCACGACTTTTCCTCCGGCAACCTCTACTTCTGCTTTTAAATGACCTTCAATCCGGGTGACCGGATCAATGCCGATTTTTATTTTTTTACCGGACTGAGCCGGTTCAGCCTGCGGTTGACAGCCTGCCATAATTAGACCTCCTTGAAATTGTCTTGTTCGTTAATAGGCGGGTTCGTAGAACGGGGACATGGTATCCGGAAAACCGGCTTCAACACATCCGATACACACGGCATTGTTCACGCACCAGTTCAAACCGGAGTTCCATTTCCGCTGGTAGCAGTCTGCATAGGTGTCCGGCCCCTTGCACCCAACATCCATCCGGCAGCCATGGGGGTCGGACAGGCTCATGGCCATGAATGCTTCATCATAATCGTCGAGATGGGGGCAGTTGTCGTGAATGTTTTCACCAAAGAACAGGGTGGGGCGACCGTCGTAATCCAGTTCCGGTATCCCTGCGTTAAGCAGGTGAACAATGGATCCCACGATCCAGTCCGGATGGGGCGGACAGCCCGGAATGTTCACGACCGGCGTGGTGATGTTTTTTGATTTAAAAAAGTCTCTGACACCGGTGGCACCGGTGACATTCCCTTTGGCGGCCGGGATGCCGCCGAAAGTGGCACAGGTTCCGACAGCCAGTACAGAGCCGGCCATGGGAGCGAGTTCCTGAACCATGTCCATCATGGTGATTTCTTTGTGACCGATTTCACCCAAAATACAATACTTGCCGTCTGCGGCCACAGGAATGGCCCCTTCAATGGCTAAAGAGAACCGGCCTTTGTATTCATTGGCCACTTCATACACATGGTTCATGGCCGTTTCCCCCTCACATTCACTGACAGTGGGGTGGAACTGAAGGCTGATCACCTTGAGCAGAACATCGGCAATGGCTGGATCCACACTGTTGAGCAGCGACACGGAACACCCGGTGCAGCCCTGACCCTGGATCCACAGAACCGGGTGACGTTCCAGTCCCTTTTCCAAAGCCTGGATCAGGGCCGGATTGAACATCTGAGAAATCCCGATACCGGCAGCGGTTCCGGTAAGGGTTTTCAGAAAGCTCCGTCTGGAACATCCGGTGGGTTTCGGTTGCACATCCGGCAACGTTTCTTTGTCTTTCACGGGCACCTCCTTGATGCGGTTAATACCAATTATCCTATGCGGATCGGTATGACAGCCTACTATATAAGAAAGCTATCATTATGACAACCTATCATGCAGGAAAGCTATAATGATAAGAACCGCTTGTCAACAGCAAAAAACGAGCAGTACACAATTAAGGCGGCCGGTCTCAGAAAAAAGGGTCGATATCCGGAATGGGCAGCAATTTTTTTTCAGGACCCAGGCACACCAGGTCCAGGCGGCAAGTGACGGCAGGCCGGTTTCCTTTGGGGCGCCAGGCTTCATGAAAAAAAACCAGTCGATAATCCCCCTGTCTTTCCCATCGGGTCCTGATTTCCAGAAGATCACCGAAAACGGCACCCTCCTGAAATCTCAAGTCGGCCTTGTAAACCGCAAATCCAATGCCGTGGCTGTGCCACATATCGGATAACGTGTCGATTCCGATGATGTCCTCCCGGGCCCGTTCAAAAAACTTCAGGTAATTGGCATGGTAGACCACACCGGAGTGATCGGTGTCTTCATAATAGACCTGTGCATGAAATATGTGAGGGGCCGACGTCGTCATGAGTGGGAGTTGTATAAACCGATGAGAAAAAAAAATCAAGCAGATCAAAGAAATGGCCCGAGATTTTTGAAAAACCGGGATTCCCCGTTTTTGGGTTGTCATGGGAAAAAACGATATTATAGTATACGCCATTGATAACGTGAAAAAACCAAATTGCATACCCGAGGTGATCATGACCCAAGACAACCGACCCATCACCCCTGAGATCGTCAATGGTGACGGGGAAGACACTGAAAATACTGAAAACGAACAGAATGCAGGCGGCGGGCAGCTCATCCGGCAGAGCCACAAACCCGATATTCTGTATCTGGTGCCCATCACCGGCAGACCGCATCTGCCGGCCCAGGTCCAGCCGCTGGTGGTCAGCAAACAGCGGTGGGAACAAACTCTGGTCAAAGCGGCCAATGAATCTCATAACCTGCTGGGCTTGAGTTATTTTTCCGAAGTCAAAGGCAAATATGTGTACAAGGAAGATTTCCCTGAAGTCGGATGCGTCGTCCGGATCCTGAACATGGTGGAGGTGGACGGCAACATCCAGTTCATTGCCCAGGGCCTGGAGCGGTTCAAAATCAAGAAATTTCTGTCGGACAAACCTCCGTTCGTGGCCCAGGTGGAATATTTTACCCCCCGGGAAGAAGATGAGGACAAGCTCAAAGCCTATGCCATTTCCATCATCAGTTCCATCAAGCAGCTGCTGTCTTTGAATCCGTTGTATTCTGAAGAACTCAAACAGTATCTGGGCCGGTTCAGCCCGGATCAGCCGTCGCCGTTGTCCGATTTTGCCGCCGGCATCACCACGGCCTCCGGGGATGTGCTCCAGGAGATCCTGGAAACCGAATCCGTGATCGAGCGCATGAAACAGGTGCTGATGCTGCTGCAAAAAGAAATCGAGATCGCCAAACTCCAGACCCAGATCCGCAAGGACATCAACACCCAGGTGGATGAGAACAAGCGCAAGTTTTTTCTCAAAGAACAACTCAAGGCGATCCAGAAGGAACTGGGCATCCAGAAAGACGACAAAACATCGGATGTGGACCGGTTCAAGGAACGGTTTGCCGACCTCAATCCGCCGGAACACGTGGTCAAGCGGTTTGACGAGGAGATCGAAAAACTCTCGGTGCTGGAAACCGGGTCGTCGGAATACGGGGTGACCCGGAATTATCTGGACTGGATCACCTCATTTCCCTGGGGCGTGTATTCTAAAGACAATATTGACATCGATCGCGCGGAAAAGGTGCTGGACCGGGATCATGCCGGGCTGTCCGATGTCAAGGAGCGGATCATCGAATTTTTTGCCGCAGGGGTCTACAAAAAAGATGTGTCCGGTTCCATTATCCTGTTCGTGGGTCCGCCGGGGGTGGGTAAAACCTCCATCGGCAAGTCCATTGCCGAGGCCCTGGGCCGAAAGTTCTACCGGTTCAGCCTGGGCGGTATGCGGGATGAGGCGGAGATCAAGGGGCACCGCCGGACCTATGTGGGGGCCATGCCCGGCAAACTGGTCCAGGCATTGAAGGATACCCGGACGGCCAATCCGGTGGTCATGCTCGATGAGGTGGACAAGATCGGGGCCTCCTACCAGGGAGATCCGGCATCGGCCCTGCTGGAGGTGCTGGATCCGGAACAGAATGCCGAGTTCCTGGATCATTACCTGGACCTGCGCATGGATCTGTCCAAGGTGCTGTTCATCTGCACGGCCAACACCCTGGACACCATTCCAGCGCCCTTGCTGGATCGCATGGACCGCATCAACCTGTCCGGGTATATCACCGAAGAAAAGATCGAGATCGCCAGAAAGCATCTGTGGCCCAAACTGCTCAAACGCAACAAGGTGGCGGCCACCACCATCACCATTACCGATCCCACCATCCGGCATCTGATTGAAGGGTATGCCAGGGAAGCCGGGGTCCGGGGCCTGGAAAAACAGCTCAACAAGATTATCCGCAAGAGTATTGTCACCATTCTCAAAGAAAAGAAAAAACGGATCCGGGTGACCATCAAATCCCTGGAAGAATACCTGGGGTCCCCGGTGTTCAGGAAGGAAAAGCAGATGCAGGGGGTGGGCATTGCCACGGGCCTGGCCTGGACCGCCCTGGGCGGGGTCACCCTGCCCATCGAGGCAGTCAAGGTGCATACCAAAGGATCCGGCATCAAACTGACGGGAAAGCTCGGGGATGTGATGCAGGAGTCCGCCACCATTGCCTTGTCATATGTGCGGGCCAATCCCGGGTTGTTCGGCATTGATCCGGAATTTTTCGACGACGCGTTCATCCACCTGCATGTGCCGGAAGGGGCCACCCCGAAAGATGGCCCGAGTGCCGGGATCACCATCACCACGGCCCTGGTTTCTCTGGCCAGGGGTCAAAAGACGTCCCGGCCCATGGCCATGACCGGCGAGATCACCCTGACCGGCAAGGTCCTGCCGGTAGGCGGGATCAAGGAAAAAATCATTGCGGCCCGGCGGTCCGGAATCAATGAGATTATTTTACCCGAGGGGGTGGGCAGTGAATTTGAAAAACTGCCGGACCACATCAAGGAAGGCATTGATTTTTCATTTGTGAAAATTTACCGTGACGTGTTCAGGCAGGTGTTTGAAAAGCCCTGACGGCGGTTACTTCTCAGATCAGGGCCCGGATTCTTTCCCATCCGGCTTCAGGGATCTGGGCCCCGATCACCTGGCAGACCTCGTATCCGCAGGCGGACGCGAGTTGCCCGCTTTTTTCAATGGAAAACCCATTGGCAATGCCGAAAAGAAATCCGGCGGCCCACAGGTCACCGGCACCGGTGGTGTCTTTGGCCTCTTTCCCGGCCATGGCATCGATCCGGGTGGTGCTGTCATTGAATGAAACGCAGCTGCCCCGGTTTCCCAGTTTCAACACCCCGTAAGCGACATGGGCGGATAACGCCTGAAGCGCGTTTTTCTCATCGTTGTATCCGGTGAAGGCCTCTGCTTCGTCTTCATTGGCGATCAGAATGTCCACATGGTTTTTGATCAGATCATCCAGAATTTCCCGGCAGGCATTGACCACTTCAAAGCTGGCCAGATCCAGGGCGATCATGGAGCCGGCTTTTTTGGCCGCATGTACAGCCGCCATCATCAGTTCCGGATTGAACAGCAGATATCCTTCGATCATGGTGATGGTGGTATCCGCGAACAGGGATGCCGTGATCCGGTCCGGTTCCATTTCCGTGGAAGCGCCCAGATAGGTGAACATGGACCGCTGGGCATCCGGGGTGATCACGGAAATCACACTGCCGGTGGGAGACGGGGACAGGGTCAGTTCGGGCACCACACGGGCGGACCGCAAGGCATCTTCAAACAGGGTGCCGAAGTTGTCATCCCCCCGCCGGCCGATAAACCGGGCGGTCCCGCCCAGGCGACCGACACCGATGATGGTGTTGCAGGCAGCCCCGCCCGGAACGATGGCAGGGGCTTTGTCGGTCTTGGCCAGAATGGTTTTGATATCGTCTGCTTTCACCAGGGTCATGCCGCCTTTTTCTTTGTTCAGGTGTTGTAAAAAATCATCAGTTTCATTGATCAGAATATCCACCAGCGCGGATCCGATTCCTGTAATGCGGTTCTTGTATGGTCGGGGTGTCATATGATTTCTCCTGGTTTTTTTACATATTGAAAATTGCACAGAGCATAAGAGATTGCAATCAAGAATTCAAGCAGTTTTTATGCTCTTAACTAAATATGAACATATATTGATATATTTCTGGATAACTATTGACAAATACATTTGAGTCCGGTACAAGGGGAGGTCAATCATCACAGTTACCGAATTGACGTATGACACAGGTTATCCAACTACATTTTTAACAAGGAGAGAAACATGTCAGAAAATAACTCATATCTGTTTACATCCGAATCCGTTACAGAAGGGCACCCCGATAAGGTGGCCGATGCCATATCCGACAGTATTCTGGATGCCATCATGGCGGAAGACAAGCGGTGCCGGGTGGCCTGTGAAACCCTGGTCACCACCGGCCTGGCCATGGTGGCCGGCGAAATCACCACGGACTGCTACGTGGATATACCCGAAGTGGTAAGGAACACCATCCGGGAGATCGGGTACAACTCTTCCACCATGGGGTTTGACTGGAAAACCTGCTCGGTTGTCACCACGATCGATCATCAGTCGGCCGATATCGCCCAGGGCGTGGATGAGGGAGCCGGGCTGCATAAGGAGCAGGGCGCCGGGGACCAGGGAATCATGTTCGGGTATGCCACCGATGAAACCGAAGAACTCATGCCCATGCCGATTCTGTTTGCCCATAAACTGACCCGGCGGCTGACCCAGGTCCGCAAAAACGGGGCACTGGATTTTCTGCGGCCCGACGGTAAATCCCAGGTAACCATTGAATATAAAGACGGGAAACCCCGGCGGGTGGATGCCGTGGTGGTCTCCACACAGCATACCAATGATGTGACTTATGAAGAGTTAAAGGATGCCATTGTCAAGGAAGTGATCCGGAAAATCATTCCCAGCGAAATGATAGACGGAGATACCCGGTTTTTCGTCAATCCCACGGGCCGGTTTGTGATCGGCGGCCCCATGGGGGACTGCGGGTTGACCGGACGGAAAATTATCGTGGACACCTATGGCGGCAAGGGCAGCCACGGGGGGGGGTGTTTTTCCGGAAAAGATCCCTCCAAGGTGGACCGGAGTGCGTCCTACATGGGACGGTATGTGGCCAAAAATCTGGTGGCATCCGGGATCGCAGACAAATGTGAAATCCAGGTGGCCTATGCCATCGGTGTGGCGGAACCGGTCTCATTGCTGGTGGATTTCAGGGGCACCGGAAAAATTCCTGAATCAAAGGCCGTGGACATTGTCAAAGAGGTGTTTGATCTAAAACCGGCTGCCATTATCCAAACCCTGGATCTGTTACGTCCCATTTATCGGAAAACATCGGCTTACGGGCATTTCGGCCGCAATGATCCGGATTTTTACTGGGAAAGAACGGATAAAGCCGATCAGATCCGGGAACTGGCCGGGATTTAGCTTGCACCCATGATTCAAGGGTGCCTCAGGATCCTGTTCATCCCGGATGCCGGCACCCTTTTTCCAAAATGATGACAATCATCGTGAAAAAAATCGCAAAATAGATACCAAAACAAGGAGTTCACCATATGTTACAACAAGCCAAATCCCCGTCTTATATCGATCTTGACCCTTTGTTGAAATACAAGGTCAAAGACATCAATCTGGCTGAAGAAGGCCTTTTGGACATGCAGTTGTCGGAAAAAGAGATGCCGGGTCTGATGGCCATCCGGGAAAAATACGGCCCTGAAAAACCGTTCAAGGGCCTGAAAATCATGGGCAGTCTTCATATGACCATCCAGACCGCCATGCTCATCGATACCCTGTATGAACTGGGTGCCGACATTCGGTGGGCATCCTGCAATATTTTTTCCACCCAGGATCATGCCGCTGCCGCCATTGCCAAAAAAGGAACGGCTGCGGTGTTCGCCTGGAAAGGCGAGACCCTGGAGGAATTCTGGTGGTGTACGGAACAGGCCCTGCTCTGGCCGGACGGTTCCGGGCCGGACCTGATTGTGGATGATGGTGGAGATGCCACCTTGTTTGTTCACCAGGGGGTTAAGGTGGAAAAAAAATCTTCTCTGCTGGACCAGCCCACCCACAGCCAGGATGAACGCTGCCTTCTGGACCGGTTGAAAGTCTCCCATGCCGAGGATCCGGAAAAATGGTCCCGGATCGCTGAAAAGATCCGCGGGGTGTCCGAGGAAACCACCACCGGTGTTCATCGTCTGTACCATCTGGCCGCCAAAAAAGAGCTTTTGTTTCCGGCCATCAATGTCAATGACTCGGTGACCAAATCCAAATTCGACAACCTTTACGGGTGCAGGGAATCACTGGCCGACGGCATCAAGCGGGCCACGGATGTGATGCTTGCCGGTAAAACCGTGGTGATTGCCGGGTATGGAGACGTGGGCAAGGGGTGTGCCGATTCCATGAAAGGATACGGTGCCATTGTCCTGATCACGGAAATCGATCCCATCTGCGCGTTGCAGGCCGCCATGGAAGGATTTGAGGTGGTGACCATGGAAGAAGCCGCCACCCGGGGGGATGTGTTTGTCACCGCCACCGGTAACTACCATGTCATTAAAGGCGAACACATCGCTCAGATGAAAGATGAGGCCATTATCTGCAATATCGGTCATTTTGACAATGAAATTGAAATGTCATATCTGACGGACAACCCCAACGCCGAACGTATCAAAATCAAACCCCAGGTGGACAAATGGGTCCTGGAGTCCGGGCGGTCCGTGATTGTCCTGGCCGAAGGGCGGCTGGTGAACCTGGGATGTGCCACCGGGCACCCCAGTTTTGTCATGAGCAACAGTTTTTCCAACCAGACCCTGGCCCAGATCAAACTGGCTTCGGAAAAACTGGAGAAAAAAGTGTACACCCTGCCCAAGGAACTGGATGAAGAAGTGGCACGCCTGCATTTGAAAAACCTGTCCGTGAAATTGACCCGATTGACCCCGGAACAGGCGGATTATTTGGGCGTTCCCGTCAATGGACCTTTTAAATCCGACCTTTACCGGTATTGATTCGACCGCACCAAGGATTTCAGGTATGCCTGCCCGATATGCATGAACCGTGATGGATGAACAAGCCCGTCTGCTGAAAACTTTCCCGCAGACGGGCTTGCCATTTTCATGAGTCTTTTTTCTGTTCCCAGAACTCACGGCTTTCTTTTAAAATGTCATCGATGTCATCATCCAGGATGTCATCGTCATCCAGGTCATCGTCATCCAGGGTGTCCAGTGCTGCATCCTGTTTTCCTGAAAGCTCCTGGTCGTCCATGTCCTCGTCGTCCAGCATCAGATCCAGATCATCCTCGTCGGTCTCTTTTTCATCCTCCAGATCTTCCAGGTCCGGATCTTTTGTGTCCGGGTCTTCGGGTTCGGGCACGGACGGGGAGGTCCCGGCTTCATGAGAGGTTTCTTCATGGGATGACGGACGGGGTTTTGAGGCCACAGGGATATAATTGCCCTGCCGGTCAAACAGAAGGCTGCCGCTTACATTGAGATCAAATTCCAGTCGAAAGGCGATCTGGTTGTCATGGACCACGATCTGACCACCTTTGGATGCAAATGATGTTTTGGCCAGACGATCCATGAGAATGGTCTTGACTGTTTCTACATCCAGATGTTTCTGAACGGCAGCGATCAGGTTTTTTTCGCCGGTTTGAATGATTCGGGGGTCGGTGATTTTCATGGCAATGTTTCCTTAATGGGTTAACGGGTTGATTGCGCTGTCAATGCAATGATTCTGACGTATATGACCCATGGTGTTATAAACGTCCTTTTTTGATAATGGCCACCAGAAGCCAGATACCCATGATCCCGGCCGCCAGAAATCCGGCGATGCCAATGACCGATACCCCGAACAGCATGGGCGGCACATCGGAATTGATGACAATGGCGGATCCCAGAATCAGGGCCGCGATAATGATGGAAAAAGAGATGCGGTTGCTGGTCTGGTCCTGATGGGCAATCAAATTGTCCAGTCCCTGGATGTCAATGACGAGCTTCATTTTTCCCTGGCGGACAAGCCGCAGTATTTCCAGGGTATCGGTGGGCAGGTGCTGAAAAAGTTTGTAGGATTCTCTGGCGATGTCCATAAAATCCTCGGCCATTTTTGACGGTGAAAATTTGACAAACCTGGCCGTGGTGACATAGGGCACGGCATGACCCAGCATGTTGAAATCCGGGTCCAGTTTCCTGACCACATTTTCAACGGAAACAAACGCTTTCATCATCAAAAACAGATCCGGCGGAATTCTCAGACCATGGGCCGAGCAGAGCCCGATGAGCTGGTTGACCATTCGACTGGTCTTGATCTCCTTCAAGGACCGGGTCAGATGAACCGATACAAACAATGTCACATCTTTTTCCAGCCGGGTCATGTCCGGTTGAGTCTCATGGTCGCACAGGTCGCACAAGAGCCGGGCCGTACGTCTGGCGTTGTTTGTGGCAACCGCATGAATGATATCCACAAACAGCTCCCGGGTGCCCTGGTCCAGAAACCCGGTCATGCCGAAATCCACGGGGCAGATCCGGTTGTTTTCCATGATGAATATGTTTCCCGGGTGGGGGTCGGCGTGGAAGAACCCATGCTCGAACACCTGCGTCATGATGAAATCCGCCCCCCGCCGGGTAATGCGTTTCCGGTCCAGGCCGGCCCGGTCTATGGCATCGATATCACTGGCCTTGATGCCGTTGATGAACTCCATGGTCAAGACCCGTTCAGAGGTTTCAGCCGGATAGACCCGGGGGATGTGGATGGCCTTGTCATGAAAAAACTGGTGGGCCATCCGTTCCATGCTGGCGGCCTCGATGGTATAATCCAGTTCTTTTTCCATGGTTTTGGCAAATTCCTCCACAATCCTCACCGGCCGGTAGAAGGCCACTTCCTCGATGTTTCTTTCCATGATACCGGCCAGATGAAGAATGATTTCCAGGTCCGTCTCGATGATTTTTCTGATGCCGGGTCGCTGGATTTTGACTGCCAGCCGGTCCTCCCCCATGACCGATGCCCGGTGCACCTGACCGATGGATGCACAGGCAAACGGGATTGCATCCATGGAATGAAACACCGCATCCCATGGTTTGCCGAATTCCGCGGCAATGGTTTCTTTGACCTGATCAAATCCAAAGGCAGGGATCTCATCCTGGAGTTTGGACAGCTCATTGACCAGGTCCATGGGAATTAAATCCGGCCGGGAAGACAACACCTGCCCCATTTTGACAAATGTGGGACCCAGCTCTTCTAAAGCCATGCGGATCCGCTGATTCCGGGACAGTTTTTCCACCCGTTCATGGGGGTGGTAAAAGGGAATCAGTTTCAGGCCGGATTCAATGTACCGGTCAATGTCCAGGGCACCCAGAATGTTGTCGAAACCATACTTGAGGAAGATGCCGATGATCTGCCGGTACCGGATCAGATTCCGGTACCGTTTTCCCACCGTGCCTATTTTTTTGATGCTGAGCATGAACCGTCTGGATCACTCTCTGGTTTCGATTTTTTTCACCAGATCATCGATTCTTGTATTCAGCGCCTCGATATCCGACCGGGTGGGCAGTTCCAGGCGTTTGAGAATCTTTTCCACGGTCTGTTCCATGCGCTGGTCCAGTTTCACCCGGGCATCTTCGTACCGGTGCTGACATTCTTCCAGAAAATCTCTGGCTTCTGTCTGACTCATCTGGGTGGATTTGGCCAGCTCTTCGGCCAGTTCCTTGATTTCGGCCCGGGAACGCAGGGCCATGCCCACACCGGTGAGCAGACTTTTCTTGACATATTCAAACATGATAACCTCCTGTTATTTGGATCCAAAAGACAGATCCTGGATATGTTCCACGCAAGGATCCCCGTCCAGGATCGCATCCATCTTACCATAGGTGGCCGGCAACAGTGTATGAATAAAAAACCGCGCAGTTTCCATCTGGCCGGCATAAAATGCCGCGTCCTTGTTTTTCCGCGCTTTTTCTTCCACTGCGTTTCTGTCCAGGGTGCCGGCTTTTTTGGCCAGTTTGGGGGCGGCGATTCCGGCCCGCCACAACAGCATCCAGGCAAAGGTGACATCACCGGTCACTTCCAGAAACGGGTGGGCAAAGGCATAGGCGTTCAATACCCGTTCCGACCGGGACCGCGCCCCGATGTCC
>JAABUD010000095.1 GCA_011389555.1 Desulfotignum sp.
GATGATGTTGTCACACAGGTCATGCTCCCCGGCGGAGATGAAAATCTTGGCCCCGTTGAGGGAATAGGTGCCGTCCGGGTTTTTTTCCGCCGTGGTGGTCAATGCCCCGACGTCAGACCCGGCCTCGGGCTCGGTGAGCAGCATGGTGCCGCCCCAAACGCCTGCAAACATTTTTTTCAGGTACAGCTGTTTCTGGGTCTCGTCCCCGAACGCCTCCACCAGTTTGGCGGCCCCGTGGGTCATGCCGTAATAGAGCATGAAAGCGGAATTGGCCCCCACCATATATTCCAGGGCCGCGGTGCCCACGGTTCTGGGCATGCCCTGGCCCCCCACCTCCGGGTCATCACACATGGCCAGCCATTCGCCTTCACAGAAAAGCCGCCAGGCCCGTTTAAAGGATTCAGGTACCGTGACCTGCCCGTTTTCAAGGGTGCAGCCCTGTTCGTCTCCCTCCTTGAAGGTGGGCAGGATCTCCTTGATGGCCAGATTTCTGGCTTCGGAAACAATCAGGTCAACGGTTTTTTTATTGAACTCGGCAAAGATATCATGATCCACCTGTCCGATCTGCTCATGGAGAACAAAATCAACGTCTCTGCGGTCAGCAATTAATTGTGCCATGTGAACAAGCTCCCTTTTCATGGGTTGGTAAAATCAACCGGTATGTCTGCCTTCTTTCATTAGGCAAAAACCAAAGGGTTGTCAACGGGAACCGGGAAAAAAAAGATTGATTTATTGACGGATTCATAAGATGGTATACAATCATCAAAAAGGTTTGCCGAAGACAGAAGACAGAAAGGCGGATGGGAAAGACACAGGAGAATCATGATTGTTAGGTGCTGGGGGTCCAGGGGGTCGATAGCGGTATCGGGCAGGCAGTATGTCACCTATGGCGGGGATACCACCTGCCTGCAGATCACTGCCGGAACCGGAGAAACGGTCATTGTCGATGCCGGAACCGGCATTCGGCGGCTGGGAAATTTACTTCTGGAAAAAAAAGTCACCCGGTATTACATGCTGCTGACCCATTGCCACTGGGATCATCTTCAGGGGTTTCCGTTTTTCAGGCCCCTGCTTTACAGCCGGAATCAGCTGGTCGTCCAGAACCGGGCGTTTGGCAAACTGACGTCAAAAGATGTTTTAGAGCGGTTGATGTCCCCCCCTTTTTTTCCGATACGGCTTTCGGAGCTGCTGGCGGACATCCAGTTTGATTCGGGGCTCAACGATTGTTTCAGCATCGGATCTTTGCAGATCGATTCCATTCCCACCAGTCATTCCGCCGGCAGCCTGGGATACCGGTTCCGGGAAAACGGCAGAACGTTCGTGTTTCTGACGGACAATGAACTGGGATTCGACCATCCCCAAAGCCGGGGGACCGATGCCTATCGCCAGTTTTCACAGAATGCGGACGTTTTGTTTCACGATGCGGAATATACAAAAGAGGAGTATCACCGCCGAAAAGGGTGGGGGCATTCCTCTGTTCCCCGGGTACTGGAACTGGCATTGAAGGCCGAAGTCGATCAGCTGGGCTTCATTCATCTGAATCAGGACCGCACGGATTCGGAAATGGATGCCATTGTTCGGGAGGGAAACCGTTTTTTTTCATCCAGAAACAGCCGGACCTGCTGCTACGGCGTACCTAGCGATTTTGAAATTGCCCTCTGAAGCAATATCCTCAAACCGGGAAAAGAGGGTGCCGCAAAAACAATGGCAAACAGCGGTCAAGTCATTTTGTCACCCCCGGGTGATCACCATGCTTTTTTTTGGATTTTCCGCCGGGTTCCCCATTTTACTGATTTTTTCCTCTTTGTCTTTGTGGCTCAGGGAAGCCGGAGTAGAGCGGTCGGCGGTTACCTTTTTCTCCTGGGCCGCGCTGGGATATTCGTTCAAGTTTGTGTGGGCGCCTCTGGTGGACCAGATGCCCATTCCCTGGCTCACCCGGAAACTGGGGCGCAGACGAAGCTGGATTCTGACCGCCCAGACGGGCATTGCCGGTGCCATTGTGTGGATGGCATGTACCGATCCGGCCGCCGGCCATCATCCCTTGTTTTTCATGGCCATGGCCGCTGTATTGCTGGGATTTTCTTCCGCCACCCAGGATATCGTCATCGATGCCTATCGGATTGAATCCGCGTCTGTGGATCTTCAGGCCATGATGGCCTCGGCGTATATCGGCGGATACCGGATCGGCATGCTCGTGGCCGGAGCCGGAGCCCTGGTCCTGGCGGAGTGGTTCGGATCCACCAAAGGCGGGTATCGTTTTGAAGCCTGGCAGGCAACCTACCTGATCATGGCCGGGATGATGGCGGTGGGGATGATCACGGCCCTGGTGATCGATGAACCGGCATCGGATTACAATCCGGCCGATGCATATGGCTCCGGAACCTATCTGGCCGGTCTGGCCCTGTTCGGCCTGGCCGCCGCCGCGTTTGGACTGATGTTTTATGCCTCCGGCATATTTCTCCATGATATCGGAATCCAGCTGGGCCAATGGATGAAAAATGAGACCCTGGCCGGGTTCATGGTGGAGTGCGTCCGCCTGGGGGCGGGTATCCTGGCCGCAGTTCTGGTGGGCCGGCTGGGTCTTTTTTTCCGTCTGGTCAACCGAAAAATGGTGACCGACAGTTATGTGGCACCGGTTCTGGATTTCTTCAGTCGTTACCGGCTGATGCTGGCCTGGCTGATACTGGCTTTGATCGGGTTGTATCGTATTTCCGATATTGTGTTGGGGGTGATATCCAACGTGTTCTATCAGGATCTGGGATTCACAAAATCGCAGATCGCCAGCGTGGTGAAAACCTTCGGTCTTTTCATGACCATTGCCGGGGGATTTGCCGGAGGGATCCTGTCCATTCGATACGGGGTGATCCGGATCCTGTTTCTGGGGGCGTTGCTGGCTTCGGCCACCAACCTGCTGTTCATGGTGCTGGCTTTTTACGGGCACAACCTGTTTCTTCTCTACATGGTGATTGCTGCGGACAATCTGGCGGGCGGGCTTGCTTCGGCCGCGTTTGTCGCGTTCTTGTCCAGCCTGACCAGCATTCGTTTCACCGCCGTTCAATACGCGGTGTTCAGCTCGTTGATGACCCTGATCCCCAAGCTCTTCGGCGGGTATTCCGGCACCATGGTGGATGCGATGGGATATCCGGCCTTCTTTTTTATCACCTTTCTGATGGGCCTGCCGGTCTTGATACTGGTGTGGTATTGCAGCCGGAATCTGGACGTGACCCAATAAATAATTGTTGACAAAGAAAACCCTTTTTTTTACTTAGAAGCGGGGAAAGATACATGTACGACTGAGGCGAAATTTTAAGGTAGGAGGTTTGTGATGACGCAAAAGTTGACATCGAGCAGTGACCTTGTCGGCTCTGTCATGGTTCTGGGTGGTGGAATTGCGGGAATGCAGTCCGCCATCGATCTGGCCAATTCCGGCTATTATGTCTATCTGGTTGAAAAATCATATGCCATCGGGGGAATGATGGCGCAGCTGGATAAGACCTTTCCGACCAACGACTGTACCATGTGAGTGATTTCACCCAAACTGGTCGAGGTCGGCCGGCATCTGAATATTGAATTGTTGACGAATACAGAACTTTTGGAACTGGCGGGGGAGCAGGGGAATTTTACGGCCAGAATCAGGGAAAATCCAAGATATGTAGACATATCCAAATGCACATCCTGTGGCGAATGTACCAAAGTTTGTCCAGTGGATGTTTCCAGTGAACATAACCAGGGGTTGAATGACCGTAAGGCCATTTTCAAACAATATGAACAAGCCATTCCCGGGGCGTTCGGGATTTCCAAACGGTCGGTGGCCCCCTGTAAAGCCACCTGCCCGGCCCATGTGTCCATTCAGGGGTTTATCGCCCTGATGCAGCAGGGCAAATATGCGGAAGCGCTGAAATTGTTCAAGCAGGAACACCCGTTTCCCGGATCCTGCGGCCGGGTGTGTCACCATCCCTGCGAATCGGAGTGTACCCGGGGGGATGCGGACCAGCCCCTGGCCATTCAGTACCTGCACCGGTTCCTGTCGGATCTGGATTTTGAACAGGATGCGCCGTGGGTACCGGACATCAAGGAAAAACGGGAAGAGAAAGTCGCCATTATCGGTTCCGGCCCTGCCGGGCTGACGGCGGCCTATTACCTGGCCCAGGAAGGTTACCAGGTCACGGTCTATGAAAAACTGCCGGTCAAGGGCGGCATGATGGCCGTGGGGATTCCGGAATACCGGCTGCCCAAGGCGGAACTCGACCAGGAGATCGCCGTGATCGAAGCCTTAGGGGTGACGATTGAAACCGGGGTGGCGTTTGGTACGGATATTACCCTGGACAGCCTGAAAAAAGACGGATTTTCCGCCGTGTTCATGGCTACGGGGCTGCATGGTTCCCGGAGCCTGGGGGTCAAGGGCGAGGACCTGAAAGGAATTCTCAAGGGTACGCATTTTCTGCGGGATGCCGCTTTGGGAACAGCGGAAAAGCTGACCGGGAAAACCGTTGTCATCGGCGGCGGGAATGTGGCTGTGGACGTGGCACTCACGGCCCGGCGCCTGGGGTCGGAAGAGGTCACCATGGTATGCCTGGAAAAGCGTGATGAAATGCCGGCCTGGGATTACGAGATCGAAGAAGCCCTGGAAGAAAAGGTCCACATCGTGAACAGCAAGGGGCCGCTGCGTTTTTATGGCAATGATGACGGGCGGGTGACGGATGTCTCTTTCCAGGAATGTACCTCGGTATTTGATGAAAACGGACGGTTCAATCCTCAGTATGATGACTGTCAGCTTACATCGTACGAGGCGGACACCGTGATTGTGTCCATCGGCCAGATGGGGGAGACCGATTTTGCCCAAGATCAGGGCATTGCATTGACCCCGCCCGGCGGATACGAGGCGGATCCGGTCACGTTGCAGACCCCTGTTGACTGGGTGTTTGCCGGCGGAGACGCGTTTTATGGTCCCAAATCCGTGGTGGATGCGGTGGCTTCCGGTAAGACGGCTGCGGAAAGTATTCACCGGTTCATCAACGGGTTGGACCTGGCCGAAGGCCGGGAAAAATCCTGGGAATATGACAAACCGGAAATCACGGATGTTGCCCACGTCCCGAGAATGCAGCCGGAAAAACTGCCGCCGGCCCAGCGGGAAGGCAATTTTAAAGAAGTCACCCAGGCGCTTGCCAAGGAACTCATTGATCAGGAAGCGGCCCGGTGCCTGTCCTGCGGTATCTGTTCCGAGTGTTACCAGTGCGTGGAGGTCTGCCTGGCAGAGGCTGTGGATCACGATCAGGTGCCGGAGGTCAGGGATGTCAGGGTGGGATCGGTGATCATGACCACGGGCGCGGACACGTTTGATCCCACGGACCAGGATGACACCTATATGTACAAACGATCCCAAAATGTCATGACCTCTCTGGAATTCGAGCGGATTCTGTCTGCCGGCGGCCCCACCATGGGGCATCTGGTTCGGCCTTCCGACGGCAGGGAACCGGAAAAGATCGCCTGGCTTCAGTGTATCGGTTCCCGGGATACCAACCGGTGCGGCAATGGATATTGCTCGTCGGTGTGCTGCATGTATGCCATCAAGGATGCCATGATCGCCAAAGAGCATTCGGAAAAAGAGCTGGATACCGCCATATTCAATATGGATATGCGGACATTTGGCAAAGATTATGAAAAATATTATCTCAGGGCCGCAGACCAGGACGGGGTGCGGTTTGTGAAATCCCGGATCCATTCCGTGGTGGAGGAACCGGGAACCGACAACCTGATTTTGAAATATGTGGATGACCAGGGCCGGATCCAGCAGGAAGTGTTTGACATGGTGATCCTGTCCGTGGGGCTGACCATCCCCAAAGACAGTGCGGATCTGGCAAAACGCATCGGCGTGGCGCTCAATCCGTACAATTTTGTCAAGACGGAGACGTTCAACCCTCTGGCAACCAGCCGGCCCGGTGTGTATGTGTCCGGTACGTTCCAGGGACCCAAAGATATCGCATCTTCGGTGACCGAAGCTTCGGGTGCGGCCTGTGCTGCCGGCCGGCACCTGGCCCCGGCCCGTCACACCCTGACGAAAACCGTGACACTGCCCACGGAACGGGATGTCCTGGGTGAAGACCCCCGGGTGGGTGTGTTTGTGTGCAAATGCGGGATCAACATCGCCGGGGTGGTCGATGTGGATGATGTGGCGGCATATGTGCAGAATCTGCCCAATGTGGTGTATACCGGTGAAAATCTGTTCACCTGTTCCCAGGATACCCAGGTGTCCATCAAGGATATCATCGACGAACACCAGCTCAACCGGGTGGTGGTGGCCTCCTGTACCCCCAAAACCCATGAAGGGATTTTCATGGATACGCTGGAGGAAGCCGGCCTGAACAAATATCTGTTTGAAATGGCCAATATCCGGAACCAGGACTCCTGGATGCATTTTCAGGAACCGGACAAGGCCACTGCCAAGGCCAAGGATCTGATCCGCATGGCCGTGGCCCGGGTCAGCACCCTGGGACCGCTGCATGACAAAAAGATCACCATCATTGACAAGGCCCTGGTCATCGGCGGGGGCATCGCCGGCATGACTTCGGCAAAGGCTCTGGCAGATCAGGGATTTCACGTCACGCTGCTGGAGAAAGAAGATACTCTGGGGGGCCTGGGACGGCGACTGCACCATACCATCGAAGGCGATGACATCCAGGCGTTTGTCAAAGAGCTGGCCGATGCCGTGGAAACCCATGAGCACATCGATGTGCTCAAACAGGCCCTGGTGGTGGAATTCGGAGGGTACAAAGGCAATTTCAACACCGAGGTGCTGGTGGGGACTGCCATGAAGCAGAAAAAGATCGATCACGGTGTGATGATCGTGGCCACGGGCGGTGGCGAGTACCAGCCCACCGAATATCTGTACAATGACAGCGATGCCGTGGTGACCCAGCTGGAACTGGCGGACCGGCTGGCAGACAGCAAACTGGGCAATCCGGACCGGGTGATCATGATCCAGTGCGTGGGATCCAGAAACGAGACCAATCCCAACTGTTCCCGGATCTGCTGCCAGAATGCCGTGAAAAACGCCATTGCCATCAAGGAACAAAGCCCGGATACGGATGTGTTTATTCTGTATCGGGACATGAGAACCTATTCCATGATGGAGGAGTATTACACCAAAGCCCGGAACATGGGCGTGATCTTTTCCCGGTTCAGTAAAGATGATCCGCCCCGGGTGGAAAAATCGGCCGGCGGCGGACTCACCGTCACGTTCATGGATCATGTGCTGGGGCAGTATATTGAGGCGGATGCCGATCTGGTGGCGTTGTCCGCCGGGGTCACGGCTGCGGACACCCGAGAACTGTCCCAGATCATCAAGGCCCAGCGCAATTCGGAAGGGTTTTTCATGGAAGCCCATGTCAAGCTCCGGCCGGTGGACGGGGGCACGGAAGGGGTGTTCATCTGCGGCACGGCCCACGGGCCCAAGCTGATCACGGAAACCGTGGCCCAGGCCATGGCTGCCGCATCCCGGGCCGCCACCTATCTGTCCCAGGAGTTTCTGACCCTGTCTGCGGTGGTGGCGGAAGTGGATCAGGATCGATGCGCTTCCTGCCTGGTCTGTGTCCGATCCTGTCCCTATCATGTGCCGGTAATGGATGAAAGCGGGGTTTCGTACATCGACCCGGCCCTGTGCCAGGGTTGCGGGGTATGTGCATCGGAATGCCCGGCCAAGGCCATCAAGCTCAACTGGTACGAAGATGACTCATTGCTCAGCAAGGTGGAATCCCTGCTGGAGGAGGTATGACATGACAAAAGAATTTGAACCGGTCATTCTGGCATTCTGCTGTAATTACTGAGGGTATTCCGCTGCGGACCTGGCAGGTTCCATGAGGCTGAAAATACCGACAAATTTCAGAATTATCCGGGTTCCCTGTACCGGAAAGGTGGATATCATCCACATTCTGCGCGCTTTTGAAAAAGGGGCCGACGGGGTGTATGTGGTGGGATGCATGGAAGGGGACTGCCATTTCAACGAGGGCAATTTCAGAGCGAGAAAACGGGTGGAACAGGCTGCCAAAGTTCTGGAAAAAATCGGAGTCGGCGGAGACCGGGTGAGGATGTACAACCTGTCTTCCGGTGAAGGCCCCCTGTTTGCCCAGTATTCCACGGAAATGGTCAATCTGATTAAAAAAATGGGGCCCAGTCCCATTAGACTGGCAAAACAAGGCAAGACCCAAAAGGCCGATGCTGCCTGAACAAGAACTATTTTAACCGCCTAAGCAAGAGGTGAGCATGATAATAGCAGAGAAAAAACCCATTGAAGAGATTGTCCGGGAAGTCGAGGCCTATGACCGCATTCTGGTGCTGGGATGCAATGAATGCGTCACGGTCTGTGAGGCCGGGGGTAAAAAAGAGGTGGAGGTCCTGGCATCGGTGCTTCGAATGAATTTCATGGCCCGGGATCGTGAAAAAACCATAGATGAACGGACCCTGGAGCGTCAGTGCGACCACGAATATCTGGAAGAAATCCGGGATGTGGTGGATGAGTATGATGCCATTGTGTCTCTGGCCTGCGGTGTGGGCGTGCAGTTTGCTGCGGAAAAATACATGACCACACCGGTGTTGCCGGGGGTCAATACGGTTTGTCTGGGCGCCAATGAAGACAGAGGCCTGTGGACGGAACGGTGCCAGGCCTGCGGGACGTGTGTCCTGGCTCGTACCGGTGGCATCTGTCCGGTGTCCCGGTGTGCCAAACGGGTGCTCAACGGCCCCTGCGGAGGGGCCACCAATGGCAAGTGTGAAATTTCCAAGGATACGGACTGCGCCTGGCAGCTGATCATCGACCGGTTGAAAGCCCTGGGTACGATGGAAGAGTACGAAAAAGTCGCCCCTGTGAAAGACTGGTCCACTGACCGGGCCGGCGGGCCCAGAACCGTAACCAGGGAGGATGTGAAAATATGAGCGAATATGTAAGCGACAGCAGACTGGAACGTGTGATGAAGGCAGGACATCTGGGAGTGACGTCTGAATGCGGACCTCCCCGGGGCAGTGATCCGGAGGGGATCAAGAAAAAAGGACTGCTGATCAAGGATCACGTGGATTCGGTGAATGTCACGGACAACCAGACCGCCATGACGCGCATGTCGTCTCTGGCCGCCTGTGTTCATTTGAAGCTGCTGGGGGTCGAACCGGTCTTGCAGATGGTGACCCGGGATCGAAACCGGGTGGCACTGCAAAGTGATATCCTGGGGGCCGCGTCATTTGATATTCCCAACATGCTGTGTCTGTCCGGAGATCATCAGAGTTTCGGGGACTGTGCCCAGGGGCAGAATGTGCATGACCTGGATTCCATGCAGCTGGTGCAGACCGTCCGGTATATGCGGGATGAAGGCAAGTTCCTGGGCGGAGACGATATCAAGCGGCCGCCCAGACTTTTTGTGGGGGCTGCGGCCAATCCGTTTGCCGATCCGTTTGAGATCCGGGTGCCGCGGCTGGCCAAAAAAATTGCGTGCGGTGCGGAATTCATCCAGACCCAGTGCATCTACAATATCGACAAGTTCAAGGAATGGATGCGAAGGGCCGCGGATCGGGGGTTGACGGAAAAGACCTTTATCATGGCCGGCATGACACCCATGAAGTCCGTGGGTATGGCCAAATATATGAAAAACAAGGTGCCGGGCATGGATGTGCCCGATGAAATCATCCAGCGGCTGTCAGGCGTGGAAAAAAAGAACCAGGCAAAAGAAGGCATCGACATCTGCGTGGAGCATATTCAGGAACTCAAGGAAGTTCCCGGAATCGCGGGTTTTCATATCATGGCCATCGAATGGGAGGAAAAAGTGCCGGAAATTGTCGAAAGAAGCGGGCTTTATCCGAGACCGGAAGTTTAGACAGACAGGCAACCTTTTGGATTCAATGGAGACCAGGGCCCGGGGACATATTTCCGGGTCTTGGTTTTGTGCCTTGGTAATTATGGATGTGTGATTTTCGATATAAGGAGAGGGTATGGCAGTCATTGTTAAATACATTGTTGTCAGGAACGGAGAGGAAAAAATGACATTTGCGACAAAAAAGGAAGCAGACGCCTATGACAAGATGCTTGATATTGCCGACAATTTGTTTGAATTCCTCGACAAGTCAGAAGTGAAGCTGCCGGAAGATCAGATGGAGAAAATTTCCCTGCTTCTGGCCGAGAACAGAGAGGTCGTGATGCCCATCCTGAGGGGCATCAACCCCGGAAAACCGGCACCTGCCAAACAGAAAAAATCTTCGGAAAAATCCGGAGACAGCCCGGCCCCGAAACCCAAAACACCCAAAAAATAGCGGTTCATTTTTTTGAATAGGATGCTTTTGGGTGATAATTTCTTTGTTTTCAGGTGGTTGCGAAGACAATCTTCTTGAATGGACCGCCGGTTTCTACCCGAAAGTTCAAAATTATGAACAGATGGGGGTCGATTTTTTGGCAGACATGGAGCAAAATGAATCAAACGGTTGTGCCAGACCGTTGAAAACTGCAGCAGAAGGGGAAGATGACAGGAGTTTGTTTTATTTTTAAAAAAATGTGCTGCTTGGCATATGCATTGCATTAGTACTATGGCAACTAACCGCCAATTAGTTTTTTCATCTTTTTTTCCTTTTCTGAAAAGGCTGCCCCGCAAAGGCAGCCTTTTTCAGTTTTGATATATCGGACAGGCATCGATTCGGGATTCTATCCGCTGAATGATTTGAGCAAATGTACTTGAATGGGGAGAATGGAAGCGATTCCGGAACGTTTCAGCATTCATTTTTTCAGGCAGCTCATCAATGTCGGGCATGAATTGATTCTCATGGGAGATATGCTTCATCCGCTGTTGCAGCAACCGGGCATTGACAGGGCCTGAAATGGCAAATTCAGCAATCCGGATGCCGGCTTCGTTTGCACTGATATCCACAAAGCTGTACCCGGATCCGGTTTGTGCATCTTCCATCTCTTTTGCCATCCCCATGGATCGGGCCAGTTTGCTGGATGACGATACCGTCATGGCGGCTGAGGTAAGAAAATGCTGAGCCAGATCCTCTCGGCCGTGAAGCGTAAAAACAATATTCGGACGTAATGATGACAATCTGTTCCGGTTATCCGGTGTCAGAAAACCGGATAAATCCTGATTCGTGACATAAGCGGCCATCACCTGGAGAACGGCTGAATTTTCAGCCACAGGATCTTGAGACAGGGCGGTATTTTCCACAGCCCGCCGGAACATTGGCTGTAGAATGGAAACCAGGGAGGCTTGTTTCATTTTCAGTAACGATGCCTGTTCAATCAGAAAATTGTGATAGTCGATCAGGCGTTTCTGATGAGCAGCAGAAAACAGTTGTTTTTTTGCTTCATCCGTCAGGGTTGCCAGCATCAGAGGATCCCATTGAAACTGCAAAAAGACATGATCATCATTGATGTCCACTGTCTGAATCTGTTGTAACAGGGAGATGGCGTGGGCATATCGGGGCATGTCCAGGAGCCTGGCATGGACATGGTTTGCCGCCCATCGGGTGACAGGGGGCGGGATCCGGAGGCGGCCGATCCGTGCCTGCGCAATGTTCAGTTCGCCCGGCCGGGGGCGTATCGCCATGGCCAGGTTGATCCATTTTCCCAGAAACATGTCGGGAATCTGGATCGTGGCATACACCACCGCTGTGTCGGGAAGCAGATGGACTTTTGCAGCCACTCTTTTTTCATCAATAAACCGGGCCAGGCCATAGCCCATGAGCAGATTCAATTCGTTTTCCGGGATTGTCAAGGATTTCAACGGCATATGATCCGGTTTGTCGGATGTCAGCGGGGCCAGTATCTGTCTGGCCCGCTGGATATCCGCCGGATCGATCTGCGGGGGGGTCCGGATATGGGGATGTGGATCAACGACCATGATCACCAGGCCTGCCGGAATCAGAAACAGCAGCACCAGGCCGGTGATCACCAACAGTTTGAAACCGGTTCTCATGGCAGAATCTGGCGAAGTTGATCGATAATTTCCTGGTTGTCAGGAAATCTTCTGGCCTGCCGTTTGGAAAAAACAGTGGTTTGGTCGGCGGTAATTTCATAAATACCGTTACTGCCCGGAACCAGTTCCGGAGTGATGTGAAATTCCTTTTCAATGAGGTCTGCCAGACCGGCAGCTCGTGGTTCATAGTTTCAGACGGAACAATAGGTGATCTTGATTTTCATGATATCCTCCTTTGTGGGATTGCGCGTGCTTTTTTTCATGCGGGACAACGTTAAAACATCAGGAATCGGTTGTGATATCGCCTCGATTATAGTAAAGGTAAATAATGTTAATTGCAATGATCGAGAAAGCATTTAACTTAAGTTGATAATAAATATTTTTAAAGGTGATTCCATGACAGATGTTATTTTTGGTTTCCTGAGCAGTATCGGTTTTACCCATCCGCTTCATCCGGCGTTTACCCATATTCCCATGGGCATGGTGATTGGCGCAGTGGTCTTTCGCCTGGCCTCTTTTCTGCCTCGAATGAAAATGCTGGCAAAAACCGGATATCATTGTGTGATTCTGGCGCTTCTGGGGATCGCTCCTACCATCGTCACCGGATATCTTGACTGGCAGCACCGGTTCGGGGGCGGCTGGGAATTTCTGATTGTTTTGAAAATGGTACTGGCCGGTGTGTTGACAGTACTGCTGCTGTTGGTCACCATCAAGGATGATCCGGATAATCGCAGAGTTGACCGGCTTACCGGATGGTATGTGCTGATGGCCCTGGTGGCCATCGGACTGGGATATTCCGGCGGCGAACTGCAATATGGATAAAACCCGGGACCCGGAGAAATTCAGGGAATTCAAATGATGAATGACAACAATACAGGAGAAGTCAAAATGTTTAAAAGAATCGTGTTATTGATGCTGGCCGCAGCCATTCTGGTGCCGGGCAGCCTGTTTGCGGCAGACTATGCACACCGCCTGGAAATCAAAGACATGACCGTGTTCTGGACCCTGGACGGGGATCAGCTCCAGATGGAATTGAGCGCCAAAACCACGGGCTGGGTTTCCATCGGCATCGATCCGGAAGATGCCATGGGCGGGGCGGATATCATTATCGGGGCCGTCAAGAGCGGCAAGGTGAGAATCGAAGACCATTTTGCGGACAGAAAACGGGGGCATTCTTCGGATGAAAAACTGGGGGGGACCAATCAGGTCATGGATCCGGCAGGAAATGAAGAAGACGGTGTGACCACCATTTCCTTCACCCGTCTGGTGACGGCATCGGAACAATGGGACAAGCCCATCCGCACCGACGGCAAGACAAGGGTCATGTTCGCCTTTGGGACCGGCAGAGATTCCTTTATCGCCGGTCACCGGTTCCGGACGGTGTATGACATCGATTTTGTCACAGGTGATGCCGTCAAGGTCAAATGAACGTCCGGAAAAAAACCGCGGATCGGGTCATCACAGCGGCGCCGGCCGTTACCGGATGGATCTGCTGCCTGATGTTGATTCTTGCGGTGCCTGTTTTCGGTGAAAAAGGCGGACAGGATCACACCGTCCATGACCACGCCGGCCATACGCAGGTGCTTCAGGCAGATCCGAAGCATGACCATGATGCCATGGTCATGGATGTCCGAAATGATACCACCAGTCTGGCGGATCAGGTGAAGGTCGAGGAGCGGCCGGGTCAATATATCGATCCGGAGGCCCGGTTCCTGGACGCACGGGGCCGGCCGGTGGCCATCAGGGATATTTTTGACAAGCCTGTGGTCCTTTTGCCGATCTGGTTTTTCTGTCCTTCGGTATGTACTTTTCTCCAGGCGGATCTGGCAAAGGCGTTGAGCCGGGTGGATCAGCGGCCCGGAGAGGAATTCAATATCATCACCTTGAGTTTTTCCGATGATGAAGATCCCTCCCATGCCCTGGCGGCCAAAAACAATTATGCCAACCTGATCCAGCGCGATTTTCCTCTGGACAACTGGTTCTACCTCACCGGGGATGAAAAAAACATCCGGCGGGTCACTGATTCGCTTGGGTATTATTTTGTCAAGAAACGGCCCCATGAATATATCCATCCCAACGCCATGGTGGTGCTGGCTGAAGATGGAAAAATCATCCGGTATCTGTATGGTCCCGGATTTCTGCCTTTTGACCTGGGCATGGCATTGACAGAGGCCCGGACGGGGGAACCCGGGGTGTCCATCAAGCGGCGGGTGCTGTCTTTCTGCTTTGATTACGATCCGGAAAACAAGACCTATGTGTTCCGGATGTTCCGCATCACCGGGACGGTGATTCTGGTTCTGCTGGCTGGATTTCTGGTATTCCTGCTAAAATCGGGAAAGAAAACCGGGCCTGGAGGGTCAGGCGGTTGAGACGTGCAGCCATGTCTTCATTGTGATACCATACTGCCAGATCCCATTGAATGATTTCATCAAAGAACATAACCAGCTTGAGAGGCTGTCATGGAAGCTGTCAAATCATTTTTCCAAACCCCTGAGCCGTCGGCATTCAGCGGTATCCGGTCCTGGCTGATCACCTTTGATCACAAGCGCATTGCACTGCTGTATCTGTTCTCCATCCTGTTCTGGTTTCTGGTGGCCGTGGCCCTGGGCGGTATGATCCGCCTGGAGCTGCTGACGCCGGGAAAAACCGTTCTGAGCGCTCAAGGCTACAATTCCGTGTTCACGCTGCATGGTGTGATCATGATTTTCCTGTTCATCATTCCGGCCCTGCCCGCCGTTTTCGGCAATTTTTTTCTGCCCATCCACATCGGGGCCGGGGATGTGTATTTTCCCAGACTCAATCTGCTGTCCTGGTACCTATACATGGCCGGGGGCATCGTGGCCATTGTGTCCCTGTTTTCCAACGGGTTTGCCGACACCGGATGGACCTTTTATGTGCCGTTTTCCATCTCCACCAACACCAACGTGTCCACGGCCGTGTTTGCCGCATTTATCCTGGGGGTTTCCTCCATGCTCACCGGCATCAACTTCATCACCACCATCCACAAGATGCGGGCCAAATCCATGGGGTGGCTTCAACTGCCCCTGTTCACCTGGAGCCTTTACGCCACGGCCTGGGTCCAGCTTCTGGCCACGCCCGTGGTGTCCATCACCCTGGTGCTGGTGATGATCGAACGGTTTTTTGATGTGGGGCTGTTCGACCCGGCCCGGGGCGGTGATCCGGTGCTGTATCAACACCTGTTCTGGATGTATTCCCACCCGGCCGTGTATATCATGATCCTGCCGGGCATGGGCGTGATTTCCGAGATCATCCCGGTGTTCGCCCGAAAGTCGATCTTCGGGTATAAGGCCATAGTGGCCTCGTCCCTGGCCATCGCCATTGCCGGGTCTCTGGTATGGGCCCACCACATGTACACCAGCGGTATGAGTGACACTGCCGTGTTCGTGTTTTCTCTGCTCACATTTGTGGTGGCCATACCCTCGGCCATCAAGGTGTTTTCCTGGGTGGCTACCCTGTACAAAGGGGCCATCGAGATGACCCCGCCCCTTTTTTTGGCTCTGTGCTTTGTATACCTCTTTTCCGTGGGCGGGCTCACCGGGCTGGTGCTGGGGGCGGCCGGGGCCAATATCCATGTGCATGACACCCATTTTGTGGTGGCCCATTTTCATTTCACCATGTTCGGGGGCACGGGATTTGCGTTTTTTGCGGCCCTGCACTACTGGTGGCCCAAGATATTCGGGAAGATGTATGATTTCAAAAAAGCCTATATCTCAGCGATTCTTGTCACAGCCGGATTCATGCTCCATTATGTCCCCATGTTTGTGCTGGGGCTTCAGGGCATGCCGCGCCGGTATTATGATTACCTGCCCCAGTTTGCCGCCGGCAATTTCTTTGCCGGATTCGGGGCCCTGTTCATGATTGCCGGTATTATTCTGATGATGGGGAACCTGCTGGTTTCTCTGAAACGGGGACAAACCGCTGCCGCCGATCCCTGGGGCGGGGTCACCCTGGAGTGGACCATTGCATCGCCGCCGCCCCTGCACAATTTTGAAACAGACCCGGACGTGCCGGATTACCCTTACGATTTTTCAAAGGTGACCGCCGCTGAATCCGGTACCCCCATGGACCCGGAGGTGACCGGATGACCGCAGACCCCACCGGCAAAAAACTGGGTATGTGGCTGTTTCTGTATACTGAGATCATCCTGTTCGGCGGGCTGTTTGTTCTGTATGCCGTGTATTTTGCCGGATACACGGATGATTTCATTGCCGGCGCCAGAGCGCTGGATCTTTTTTTCGGGGTGGTGAACACCCTCATCCTCCTGGTGTCCAGTTTTTGCGTGGCCGCCGGTATCACGGCGGTGCAGAAAGCCCACAGCCGCATCGCTCTGGCTGGCCTGTGGGGGGCATTGGCCTGTGGGGCAGTGTTTCTGGTGAACAAGTATATCGAATGGGGGCACAAATTTGAGCACGGCATCTATCCAGGATCGGATCGGCTGGTGGACGGCCCGGCCGGGCAGAACCTGTTTTTCGGCCTGTACTTCGTGGTCACCGGACTTCATGGCCTTCATATCGTGATCGGCATGACATTGCTGGGTGTCAGCCTGGTGCTGGTGAGCCGGGGCAAAATCACTGCCCGGAACAATGCAGTCCTGGACAATTCAGGATTGTACTGGCACCTGGTGGACCTGATCTGGATCTTTATTTTTCCTTTGTTTTACCTGGTGGTCTGATAAAAGGAGTTGTTTATGACATCTGAATCCCATATCGTGGAATACAAAACCCTGGGGCTGACCCTGGCGGCCCTGGTGGTGATGACCGCCGTGACCGTGGGGGCCGCATCCATCGATCTGGGCTGGGTCAATGTCTGGATCGCCCTGTTCATCGCATCAATCAAGGCCGGCATCGTGCTGATGGTGTTCATGCACATGCGATTCGAAGGTCCCCTGCTGCGGTGGTCGTTTCTGGCCACCGTGCTGTTTCTGGCCGTCATGATCGGTTTTATTTTCTGGGATGTGGCGTTCAGGTGAGGAGGAGGCATGACTGATATCATCAATCCAGTGGCCCTGGTGGACCGGTCCTTTTATTTTATCATCGGATTTTCCTTTGTGTTTCTGTTTGCCATCACCCTGGTGATGATCTATTTCGTGGTCCGGTACCGCCGGTCCCGGCACCCGGTGCCCGTGGATATCCGTGGAAACTGGAAGCTGGAGACCGCCTGGATTTTCATCCCCACGATCATCGCTCTGGCCATGTTCGTGTCCGGGTGGCAGGCCTACACCGGGCTGCGCAACGTGCCCGAAGGGGCCCTGGAGGTAGCGGTCATTGCCCAGTCCTTTTCCTGGATCTTTATCTATCCCACGGGGAAGGAAACAGAAAACGAACTCCAGGTGCCGGTGAAAACGCCTGTGAAGCTCAACATCACCTCCATGGATGTGATTCACAGCCTGTATATTCCGGCGTTCCGGGTCAAGGTGGACGCGGTAAAAGGCCTGAATACCTATGCGTGGTTTCTGCCGGAAACCACGGGCGAGTATTTTCTTCAATGTACCGAGTTCTGCGGAGTGGGGCATGCGGACATGACCGGCGTAGTCCGGGTGGTGTCCCGGGATGCGTTTGATGAATGGGTGGAAGAAGATGACGGATGGTAACGGGTCGGCCCCGGAGTATATGAGCGGTTCCGGATATGGCTGGCCGTCCCGAACGGCTGGGTTTCGTCCCGGCACCGGTATCCGTGTGGCAGCCGAGCTGACCAAGGGCCGGCTCACCGGATTTGTGGCGCTGTCCGCCATGTTCGGTCATATCCTGGCGGCCCCGGTCCCGGGGATCGACACCTTGATCACCGGGACCGGGGTGTGGCTGCTGGCTGCAGGGGCCGCAGGGTTCAATCATATTCAAGACCGGCAGTATGATCGCTGGTTTGCCAGAACCAGGCACCGGTGTCTTCCCCAGAACCGGGTATCGTTAACAACGGCCGGGTGCCTGGCTTCGGGCCTGACAATGTCCGGTCTGGCGGTGCTTGCCTGTGGTCTGGGAACACATCTTCCCTGGATCCTGGGCGTTGTGGCCCTGGTTTGCTACAACGGCCTGTATACCCCGCTGAAAAAAACAACCCTGTTGGCCATGTGGCCCGGGGTGGCCTGTGGCATGCTGCCACCGGCCATGGGATGGACGGCCGTGCCACCGGCGGTGTGCCAGGGCACGGGATATCAGCTGTTCGGGGTGATGCTGGTCATGGGCATCTGGCAGGTGCCCCACTTTTTGATTCTGGCCGCCCGACAGCCGGTTCATGATCCCGGGGCGGACCGGTTTCCCAGCTTTGTCCGCATGTGGACGAAAACGGAACGCTTTCTTCAGATCCTGTTATGGGTCTGCGTCTACAGCCTGGGGATATTATGGTTTCTTCTCAACGGCGGCATGGTCAATCCGGGTTTTTCAGGGGGCCTGGCTGTGCTGGCCCTGGCCCTGCCCGGTGTCATGGCACTGTGTTATAAAGGCGGTCTGGCACGCCCCAGCGCCGGTGGATTCACCGTCATCAATCTGTCCATGTTTATTTTCATGGTTCTGGGGATTCTGGACCGGATACTGCCAGTTGTTTTTCAGCGGTAATAATGGCGGCGATACCGGTGTGGAGATTCTCAATGAGCCGTGTTTCGCCGATTCCCAGCCGAAAGCGGTTGCTGATGTCAAACACGGATTTTGTCACGGCGGTTTTTTCGCCTTGTGTTCCCCGGATCTGCAGTCCATGGGCCCATGCCAGTTGATCGATCCGGTCCGGGTGTTTTTCCAGTTCGGGCAGCCGGATGTGGACACTGGCCCGCATGGCGCTGCCGATATTGGTCGGACAGGCCGTCAGGTATCCCAGGCCGGGGTCTGCCGCAAATTCAAGAAGATCACTGATATGTGCCAGAACAGACACCATCCGGTTGAACACCCCGGCCAGTGCTCCGGTTTTTTCAAGGCAGATGATGCGTAGCTGATCTTCTTCATTGACCCAGACATGAACTGTCTGATCATGGCTGATGAATACCCCGCGGGATGCGGGAAAATCCCGGGTGATGCCCGCGGCGGACTGAAACCGGTCTCCGGGTAAGAACGCGGTGCCCAGTGACGCCCGGATGCGGATCTGATCAGGGGACAAGTCATCCATGGCATGGAAGCGGCCCTGGAGTGACGCCGGCAAAGACGTGAGGGCCTGTTGTATCTGTTGTGCCACGGCCTGACGGTTCTGCATCGTGATATGGGGCATGAACGCCTGACCGGACAGGTTTCTGGCCACCCGGATCCGGGTGGAGAGAATAAACCGGTTGTCCGGGTCCAGGTCCGGCAGATTCAGAGAATTCAAATTTGAGACATGATGGATCGGACCGGTGATCTCGTGGTATGCCCGGATCACCGGGTCAAAAATATCTTTGAACAGGGTATAGGTTTGTGCATCTCCGGCATAGATGCCGATATGGGAATCCGGATTGTCCCGGCCGGATCGGATCGCCTGTTCCAGGGTGAACCCGGTGGCGGTCTTCAGCCTGGACAAACGGTCATACACAGACGCGGTTAAAAATCGATGGGCCAGGGAAACCGCATTTTCAGGAAAAATCGCTGAAGCTGAATGAGAAGGGTCAGCTGTCATAACCTGACGACTGGGAAGAGATGCCCCGGGCCAGGGCGGTCTGGATAATGTCCAAAATTGCGCAATCGTCATGGCACCCGGGCAGATTTTTCTGGTGCTCACAGGTCAGACAGGGGCTGCGGGTCAGGTATCCGATTTCAAAATCGAACCGATCTCTGTTGGTGTGTGTTTTCATGGCATTTTTTCTCTGTTCATTCACGGTAGCTGACTATACCAGAGATGGCGCGGTACCGTCAATACGACCAGAAAAATTTAGAATGGTCTTTTGTCTTGTCAGACGGATCAACACATGATAAGGGAATCATCATCATCCATCATCAAGGTGGTGAAAATCACTGCGTCTTTAGTATGCAACCCAATTGCCGGGTCATCAGGACAGTGTCAACGCCGGATCATGACCGGGCATCATATGACGGAGGTGTTATCATGGGAAAAAAAGTACTGGTGCCGGTGGCACAGGGAATCGAAGAAATGGAAGCCATTACCATTATCGACGTGCTTCGGCGGGCCGGGGCTGATGTGGTGGTGGCATCCGTGGATGATCTGACCATCAAGGCGGCCCGGGGGATTGAATTCAAAGCCGATTGTTTGATCAAAGACTGCCGGGAACCGAATTTTGACCTGATCGTGCTGCCCGGCGGTATTCCGGGTGCCGAGAATCTGAAAAATTCAAAAGAGCTGGCAGAACTGCTCCAAAAACAGGCTGCACAGAAAAAATTATATGGGGCCATCTGTGCGTCTCCCGCAGTGGTGCTTCATACGCTGGGTCTGGTTACGCCCGGGGCCGTGACCTGCCATCCGGGATTTGCCGACCGGATTGAGGGGGGGACGGTTCAAGACCGGAATGTGGTCATTGACGGGCTCTGCATCACCAGCAAAGGAGCGGGCACGGTACTGGAATTCGCTTTGACGCTGGTCGATCAGTTGTTCGATGACAAGGTTCTGGCGGATGTCAAGGGGGGGCTGGCCCTTTAAGCTGTCTTTTCAGCAAGGTGGCGGGTGGTGCCGATGATCGAAAAACAGCGACAGCGTGCCTTGCAGATCTCCCTGGGGCTGGGCATGCTGGTGATTGTCATACTGGTGGAAGTGCTGGCGATTTCTCCGGCCGGCATCTACTCCTATACCACAAACGGTTACCGGAATTTTAAGATTGATGCGACCAGGCAGCGTGTCCTGGCGGAAATCAACCAGGTGCCTGCCATCCGGACCCTGATCACCTGCCATCCGGATTCTGAAACCACGCTGACGACCCGGCGTCATTTTACCCATACATCGGAAATGGATGCCGCCGATGTATGGATCGCCCGATACCGCAATCATAACAAGGTCATTTTTTTGTTTCAAGATCGGACACTTTCCCGGGTACTGCTGCTGAAAACCCGTTTCAGCCGTCAGATATCCTCCTCTTTGTTTGATACCTGCCGTTTGGACCTGCTTGAAGACATCGACCTGTATCTGGAAAATCAGACCGCCCACCCGGTTTTTTATCATTGAAAAACGGGCATTGAATGTTCCAGAGGGTTGCTGTATATTTACGTTTTGAAAAAAATTACAACATATGGGACCGCTGTTGACAGGTCTGAAATTGTCAGGAAACACACATGAAACAGATAGATGATATACAATCGGCACGGATCGGAGTTGTGGGGGCCGGTTCCTGGGGAACCGCACTTGCCAAACTGCTGGCTGAAAAAGGATTTGATCTTGATTTCTGGGTATTCGAACCCGAAGTGAAAGAACAGATTGACACGCTGCGGGAAAACCGGGTCTTTCTGCCGGGTTTTTCACTTCCCGATTCGATCCGTCCCTCCAATGATATTGAAACCGTGGTCAAAGACAAAGATCTGGTGCTGGTGGTCGTTCCTTCCCACTGCATGCGGTCCGTGGCCTTGCAGATGAAACCGTTCATCGGCCGGGATGCCGTGGTGGTCAGTGCGTCCAAAGGGATTGAAAACAAGACGCACCTGACCATGACCGGTATTCTGGAAGAAATTCTGGGTTTTCTGTCACCGGAAAACCTGGCAGTGCTGTCCGGTCCCAGTTTTGCCAAGGAAGTGGCTTCCCGGATTCCCACGGTGGTGGCGGCCGCATCTGTGAACGACCCGGTGGCCCGGTTTGTTCAGGCCGTGTTCGCCTGTCCCACCTTCCGGGTGTATGTCAACCACGATCCTGTCGGTACCCAGATCGGCGGTGCCATGAAAAATGTGCTGGCCATTGCTGCAGGCATCTGTGATGGCATGAACATGGGCCTGAACCCCAGGGCAGCCCTGATCACCCGGGGGCTGACGGAAATGAACCGCCTGGGCACCCGCCTGGGGGCGGATCCGCTGACCCTGTCCGGTCTGGCCGGGGTCGGGGACCTGCTGCTCACCTGCACCGGGGCGTTGAGCCGCAATTACACGGTGGGGGTCCAGATCGGCCAGGGCAAAAAACTGGATGACATCATCTCGGAAATGCGCATGGTGGCCGAAGGGGTGAAAACCACCCGGTCGGTGTACAATCTGTCCAGAAAACTGGGCGTGGATCTGCCCATCTGCAACGAAGTCTATTATGTGTTGTTTGAGAATTATCCTTTGGAAGCAACCATACAGCGCCTGATGAACCGCTCTTTAAAGCATGAGCTGGACGGGGTGTTGTAAAATCAGGGGGCGTTCGAATGCCTTACGTGAACATTAAAATTACCAGGGAAGGGGCCACAAAAGAACAGAAAGCCGAGCTCATCGATGGTGTGACCCGGCTGCTCAAAGAAGTGCTGGGAAAAAATCCAGCCACCACCTTTGTGACCATCGAAGAGGTGGATACGGACAATTGGGGGATCGGCGGCATCCCGGTCACTGAACTGCGCAGGCAGCAAAAATAGCGGTTTTTTCATGTCTCATTGGGAGCGTCCGGCGTTTTTTTCCCACAAACCATAAGGAAACAGATACAACACCCATGATTCGATCTTTTAAAGGCAAAACACCCCGCATCGCGCCATCCGCTTATGTGGACGACACGGCCGTGCTGATCGGAGATGTCGAAATCGGCGAGGAATCCAGTGTGTGGCCCGGGGCCGTGATCCGGGCCGACCTGGGGAAAATCACCATCGGCAGACAAAGCATTGTGGAAGACAACTGCGTGATCCATGCGGGTGCCCCGGAGGGCAGAGACGGGGATGTCATCATCGGGGACCGGGTGGTCATCGGCCACGGGGCGATTCTCAACTGCCGGTCCATCGGTAATTTTGTGCTCATCGGCATGAACGCCACCCTGCTCCATGAAGCCTGCATCGGTGATTTCTGTCTTATCGGTGCTGCGGCCCTGGTGGGTGCCGGCAAAATCATTCCGGATTATTCTTTGGTTTTCGGTACCCCCGGTCAGATCAAGGGCCGACCATCCGAAGAGCAGCTCTGGTGGGCCAAAAGCGCGTATGAAGAATACAAGCCTTTAATCGAGGAATATAAAAAAACGCAGAACCATCACTTGCTCTGAGCGGTTTTCAGATCCGCCAGCTGTTTCATCAGGGCATCATATTCATCTTCATACGCCAGAAGTTCCATCATCACCGGTGGTTTGACCGAATGAGCCGGCAGCCGGGCGTTGGTTTCCCTGATTCGTATATCCAGCTCCGCCAGTCGTTTTTTGATTTCTTTTTCGGTATTCAAGGGGGTATCTCCTGTCGCATCCGTTTATTTTTGATACGATGATATCATAAAACGTGTTGAAAGTGTCGATATTGACAAATGGAGTTCCGGTCGATATTGTAAAATTTTTCGCAATTCTTCAAAAAATACAAGGAGAATCAATATGAGTGATCACACCCCTCGTCTGCTGGATGCACTGGATGCTTTTGAAGACGGTATCTATATCGTAAGCGAAGATTTTACAGTGGAGTATATGAACCGGTTCATGAAAGATCTGTTCGGGGACGGGGTGGGTAAAAAATGCCACAAGGTGCTGCTCAATTATGAGAAACCCTGTGACTGGTGTAATTACCGGGAGATTTTCGATAAATATGAAACCCGTCATTCTGAAATTTATCTGGAATCGGTGAAAAAAAACTTTCTCCTGTCTGAAATTCCCGTGACCAACCGGGACGGCACCCGGTCCAAGCTGTCCATCTATCGGGACATCTCCCGGCGCAAGGAGCAGGCCGCCCGGCTGAAATCCTCCAAAGAAAGTTATCAGCGCCTGTTTACCCATGCAGGGTGCGGGGTGTTCATTTCCAGTAAGCAGGGACGGTTTCTGGATGTGAATCCGGAATTGCTCAAAATTCTGGGGTATCAGGACAAGGAGGAATTTTTGTCTCTGGACCTGGCCCATGATGTATATCTGAAGCCGGCGGACCGGGAAAAATATCAGCGGATTATCGAGAAAAAAGGCCGGGTGGTGGATTACGAGCTTCAGTGGCGGCGCCGGGACGGCCATATCATCGATATTATGCTGACCTCCCATGTCCGGTATGGCACCGATGGTGAGGTGTCGGGGTACGAAGGGATTGTGGTGGATGTCACCGAACGCAAAAAAAGTGAGAACAAAATCCGGGAGGCCCATGACTTTCTGGATAACATCATCTCCTGCTCCCCCAATGCCATCATGGCCATGGACATGACCGGCCGGATCATGTTGTGGAACCGGGGGGCGGAAACCCTGTTCGGACTGTCCGCTGATGAGGTGGTGGACCGGATGACGGTTCAGCAGATCTATTCCAGAAAGGTGGCAGCGGAAGTGACCCGGATGATGCGGGACACGGAATATGGCGGGGTGGGGGGGCTGGCCTCTTATCCCCTGACCTTTGAACGCCGGGACGGGGTGAAGATAGAGGGCAACCTGTCCGCTTCGCTGATTTATGATGAAAATGGGAAGGAAACCGCCACCGTGGCCCTGTTCGTGGACCTGACCGAACGGCTGAAAACCGAACGCCAGCTGTCCGAAGCCCGGCAGCACCTGCTCCAGTCGGAAAAACTGGCCGCCATGGGCCGGCTCACCTCCCAGGTCGCCCATGAACTGAACAACCCGCTGTTCGGGATCATGAACACCCTGGAGCTGCTGAAGACCGAAATTCCGCCCTCCAACAAGCGGCGCCGGCTTCTGGATATGTCACTGTCTGAAACCGTCCGCCTGGCGGACATGCTCAAAAAGATGCTCTCCTTTTCCAAGCCGGATGAAACCGAGCGGGCAAAGCTGGACATCAACACCGTGATCGATGAGCTCATGGTGCTCTACGACAAACGGTTCCGGGAAAATTCGATCAAGGTCAAACTGGATCTGGCACCGGATCCGGGCCGGATCATGGCCTCCCGGGATCAGCTGCGCCAGATGTTCATCAATCTGTTTTCCAACGCCATGTATGCCATGCCCGATGGCGGAACCCTGACCCTTTCCACCCGGCGCAACGGCAACATGGTCCACATCGTCGTGGAAGACACCGGCACCGGCATCGAGTCCAAGCACCTGGAAAAGGTGTTTGATTCTTTTTTCACCACCAAGACCGACAGTGTCAAGGGAGTGGGGCTGGGACTTTCGGTCTGCTACGGATTTGTCAAGGACCACGACGGTGATATCACCGTGGAATCTCAATACGGCGAATGGACCCGGTTCACCATCAAACTGCCGCTGGCGTAACAGGCATTTCTGTGTCGTTTGCTGCCCGTTATATGTAACGGGCAGCCTGTAAAAATTCTGCTTTGTCCCTTCTATATTATACTTCGTGATCTTCGTATCCTTTGTGGTAAAAAAACAAGCACGCGTTGTAACGAACAGATAGTATAGTTATTTTATTTATTTTATCTATTATTTTTTCTTGACAGACAGTATTTTATATAATAAACATAAAAACTATAAACCATCAATGCAAAGGAGGCATTATGGAAGACACATTGACTGTATTCACGGCCAGCAAGTACTGCAATGTTTCGTCTAAAACCATTATCAACTGGGTGGAGGCCGGTCATATCAAGGCGTACCGGACCGTGGGCGGCCATCGCCGCATCAAGAAGTCCGACCTGGAAACCTTTATGCGCAATCAGGGAATTCCCATCCCGGAGGAAAAGGTGGGGGGGGCCCGGAAAAAGATCCTGGTGGTGGATGACGACATGATCATTGTGGAATCCATTGTCCAGGCCCTGGAGGAGGATGAATTCGACTATGAGGTGATCTCGGCTTCCGACGGGTTTGAGGCAGGGCTTCAGGTCAACCATTTCAAGCCGGACCTGCTGATCCTGGATATCATGATGCCCGACATCAAAGGATATGAGGTCTGCAAGAAAATCAAGGACAACGAGGAGACAGCACACACGAAAATCATTGTCCTGTCGGCGTATCTGGACGACGAAAAATTCGCCCGGATGAAAAAACATGGTGCGGATGTTTGTTTTTCCAAGCCCTTGCCCCTGCACCAGCTCAAGGAAGAAGTCGCAAAACTGCTTGGACTTAAATAACAAGGAGGCAGATCATGAATTTAAAAGAATCTTTGGAAAAAAAGAGATTTGTCGTGACTTCTGAAGTTCAGGCCCCTCTTGGCGATGATGAACCTGAAGCACTGGTGCAGAGCCTGAGCAAGGTCCGGGGGCGGGTGGATGGCGTGTCCGTGTCCGACGTGGAACTCGAAGGCGTGGTGGGGGACAGCGTGCAGACCTGTGACCTGCTGCTGAAAAACCGGTTCAATGCCATCTACCAGACCACCACCAGAGACAAGAACCGGTATCAGCTCCAGAAAGATCTGACCTCGGCCCACGAGGTGGGAGTGGATAATCTGCTGGTGTTCACCGAGGACTACCGGATTTCCGGGGACAGTCTTCAGGAAACCATGTTTTTTCATGTGGATTCGGGCAAGCTGGGATCGGTTCTGGATCACCTGCGCCAGGGGGTATCCATCGAGGGCAACGACCTGGGTAAAAATCTGGAATTCACCCTGGGATCGGGTGTGGAAACCCCCTGGGGAAAACAGATGCCCAAGCGGGGAATGGAGGAGATGGAGGATATGCTCAATGTGGGGGCCGGCTATTTTCTCACCACCCCGATCTTTGACGTGGATCAGTTTGAAAAGTTCATGAAACAGGTGCAGCCGTTCCGGGTGCCGGTGATCGCCGAGGTGATGATCCTGCGGACTGCGGGCATGGGAAAATTTCTGAACCGCCATTTCAAATCCGGGCTGGTTCCCGAGTGGGTGATCCAGAAACTGTTGACCTCACCGGACAAAACAAAAGCCAGCATCGAACTGTTTGCCGATACGGTCAAAAGCCTCAAAGATATCTGCCAGGGAGTGCACATCATCACCATCGGCGGAGAGGACAAGCTGGCCCAGTACCTGAATGCGGCCAAACTCCGGTGAAATATGCCCGGGTGATATATGATCAGGTGACATAAGCCACAACCAAACACAGGGGGGCCACCATGGCAGAGGCAATCAAGATCGACACCCTTGATGGTGAACTCAAGGAAGCGGTGCTGGACAAGGTGCCGGATGCAAATTTTGATCTGTGCCTGACCTGCGGCACCTGCACCGGCGGGTGTCCGGCATCGGAGCAGTTCGGCATGGATCCCAGAAAACTGATCCGCATGCTCAATTTCGGCATGGATGAAGAGATCATGAAATCGGACTGGAAATGGGTATGTTCCATGTGCGGCCGGTGCCAGCTGGCCTGTCCCATGAACATCAATATTCCCAAACTGATTTACAACATCCGGGCAAGGGTGGCCCGGGAAAAGCGTCCCAAAGGCATTTTAGGCTCCTGCGACCAGCATATCCGCACCGGGTCGGCCATGGGTGCGGCCAAAGAGGATTTTCGATTCACGGTTCTGGACGTGGCCGAGGAGATCCGGGAAGACCATCCCGGATTTGAAGACCTGGAAGTGACCGTGGACCGGGTCGGCGCCCACATGGTGCTCAATCAGAACTCCAGAGAGCCGGTCACCGAGCCCGAGGAGATGGGGCCCCTGTGGAAAATCCTGCACACGGTCGGGGCGGACTGGACGTATCCATCAGTCATGTGGGCCGGTGAAAACTATTGCTTGTTCCTGGCCGACGACGAGGGATGGCGTTACATTATCGAGGAGTTTGTCCTGCATGTGGATAACAACCTCAAAAGTCCCCTGGTGGTCAATACGGAGTGAGGTCACTCCTATTTTGCAATCCTGGAGGGATTGCGTAAGTACAAGATACCCCACAAGTTTGAACTGATCACCATTATCGAGCTGTACGCTCAATGGATCAGAGAAGGCAAACTAAAGGTGAATTCAGACTGGAACAAGGAGATCGGTGCGAAATTCACGATACAGGATCCCTGCAACATCGCCCGGAAAAGCGGGTCCAACAAGATCGTGGATGATCTTCGGTTTGTGGTGAAAACCGTGGTGGGCGAAGAGAATTTCATCGATACCGTGCCCAGCCGCATGAACAATTACTGCTGCGGCGGCGGGGGCGGTGCCCTGCAGGCGGGTTTTCCGGACCAGCGGCGGGCCTACGGCAAAATCAAGTTCAACCAGATCATGGCCACAAAAGCGGACTACGTGATCGCCCCCTGCCACAACTGCCACGGCCAGATCGAGGATATCGGCCACCATTACGGCGGCAATTATCACGTGGTCCATCTGTGGACCATCATCTGCCTGGCCATGGGGGTTTTGGCGGATACTGAACGCACTTATCTCGGCCCGGATCTGGCCGACGTGGGGCTTTGACCCCAAGGGGGACTCAATGCCCCAAGTGGGACTCAATGCAAGGAGGGATGACATGACCGAAATAGAAAAAGGATCGGTAATGGTGGTCGGAGCCGGTATCGCCGGTATCCAGGCGTCCCTGGATCTGGCGGATTCCGGGCACCTGGTCTATCTGGTGGATAAAAATACCGCCATCGGCGGTACCATGGCCCAGCTGGACAAAACTTTTCCCACCAATGACTGCTCCATGTGCATCATTTCCCCCAAACTGGTGGAAGCCGGGCGCCATCTCAACGTGGAGCTGATGACCATGAGCGGCATCGAATCCGTGGAAGGGGAGGCCGGCAGTTTTTCCGTGACCCTGAAGGAAAATGCCCGGTATATTGATATGGACAAATGCACGGCCTGCGGCGAATGCGGCAAGGTGTGCCCGGTGACCCTGCCCAACCGGTTCGACGAAAATCTGGGAGAGCGTAAAGCCGCGTTCAAACTCTATCCCCAGGCCATGCCCTCGGCATGGGCCATTGAAAAAACCGACACGGCTCCCTGCCGCCTCACCTGTCCGGCCGGGCTCAATGTGCAGGGGTATGTGCAGATGGTCAAGCAGGGGAATTATCAACAAGCCCTGGAGATCATCATGGAACAGCTGCCTCTGCCGGGCGTGCTGGGCCGGATCTGCCCCCATGAATGTGAGGATGCCTGTCGCCGGTGTCAGGTGGAGGCCCCGGTGGCCATCCGGGATCTCAAGCGACTGGCCGCGGATCAGTACGATCCCAGGCAGATCGAGATCCCCTGTGATCCGAAAATCGGAAAAAAAGCGGCCATCATCGGTTCCGGCCCGGCCGGGCTGTCCTGTGGGTTTCATCTGGCGAAAAAAGGGGTGGATGCCGTGATTTTCGAGGCCCTGCCCAAACCCGGCGGCATGCTCCGGGTGGGGATTCCGGACCACCGGCTTCCGCCTTCTGTGCTGGACAAAGATATCGAGGTGATCACCAACCTAGGCGTGCTGATCCACTGCAATCAGCGACTGGGGGACGATGTCACCGTGGACAGCCTGGTGGCCGAAGGATTCGATGCCGTGTTTCTGGCCCTGGGCGCTCACAAAGGACTGTCCTTGGGCATACCCGGCGAAGATCTCGCCGGCGTGCGCCAGGGCGTTGATTTCCTGCGGGAACTCAACCTCACCGGTGAAACCGGGGTGGGGAAACACGTAGGTATCATCGGCGGGGGCAATGTGGCCATTGATGTGGCCAGATCCGCGGTGCGCCTGGGGGCAAAAACCGTCACCATCCTATACCGGCGGACCCGAAAGGAGATGCCGGCCTGGGAAGAGGAGATCTGCGCCGCAGAAGACGAGGGCGTGGCCATCACCTACCTGGCTGCCCCCCAGATGGTCCTGGAAAAAGACGGCCGGGTGGCGGGTCTGCGGGGGATCCGAATGGAGCTCGGCGAACCCGATTCCTCGGGCCGGCGCCGGCCCGTGCCGGTTCCGGAAAGTGAATTCGATCTTCCCATCGACCAGCTCATCTGTGCCATCGGCCAGCAGCCCGACATCTCGGTGCTCGAAGATCTGGCGGATGTGACGATCTCCCGGTGGAACACCACCGAGGTGAACCCGGTCACCCTGGCAACGGACCGGCCCGGCGTGTTTGCCGGCGGGGACCTGCAGACCGGGCCGGGCGTGGCCATCGGTGCGGTGGCCGCCGGCATGGAAGCGGCGGAATCGATCTTCCGCTATCTTTCCGGCGAAGATATGGCGGATGGCCGGGATGTGCCGATGATTGACGAACCGGTATACCGCCCGGTGGATCCGGATATGCCGCCTGAAACCCGGTACCGGATGCCGGAGCTGCCTTTTGAAAAGCGGGTCGGCAATTTCGACGAGGTGGAACTCGGGTATGACCCGGCCGACGGGCAGAAAGAAGCAGCCCGGTGTTTGAACTGCGGATACTGCTCCGAGTGCATGCAGTGCGTGGATGCCTGTCTGGCCGATGCCGTGGATCATTTCATGGTGCCAAAAACCCGCACCGTTCAGGTGGGAGCCATTATTCTGGCCCCGGGATTCACCCCGTTCGAACCCAAAGCGATGGTCACCTATTGCTACGGCCACAGTCCCAATGTGATGACCTCCCTGGAATTTGAACGGATCCTGTCCGCTTCAGGCCCGTTTGCCGGGCACCTGGTGCGGCCGTCGGACCAGGAGGAGCCGAAAAAGATTGCCTGGCTCCAGTGCGTGGGCTCCAGAGACATCAACAAGGGGGATCATGCCTATTGTTCCGGGGTGTGCTGCATGTACGCCTCCAAACAGGCGGTGATCGCCAAAGAGCATGCCGGTGAAAACCTGGACTGCGCTATTTTCTTTATGGATATGCGTACCCACGGCAAGGAGTTTGACAAATACCAGATGCGGGCCGAAGACGATGCCGGGGTGCGGTATGTGAGATCCCGCATCCATTCGGTGTTCCCGGAGCCCGGGGACCGGTACCGGCTGGTGTATGCCACCGAGGCCGGGAACCTGGCCGAAGAAATTTTCGACATGGTGGTGTTGTCCATCGGACTGGCACCCAACACAGAGGCAAAAGAGCTGGCCGGCAGGCTGGGCATCGACCTGAACCGGCACGGGTTTGCCGCCACAACCGACCTGGTGCCTGTGGAAACCTCCCGGGACGGCATCTACGTGTGCGGCACCTTTCAGGAACCCAAGGATATCCCGTCTTCGATCATGGAAGCCTCGGCCGCGGCGGCCACCGCATCCATGGCCATGGCCGGCGACCGCTGGACCCTGACCCGCACCCGGGAACTGCCGCCGGAAATCGATGTGGCCGGAGCCGCCCCCCGCATCGGGGTGTTTGTGTGCAACTGCGGCATCAACATCGGCGGGGTGGCGGATGTGCCGGCGGTGCGCGATTACGCAAAAACCCTGCCTTATGTGGTGCATGTGGAAGACAACCTGTTCACCTGTTCCCAGGATGCCCAGGACCACATGAAGCAGGTGATCGTGGAAAACGACATCAACCGGGTGGTGGTGGCGTCCTGCTCACCCAGAACCCACGAGCCCCTGTTCCAGGAGACCATCCGGGATGCCGGGCTCAACAAATACCTGTTCGAGATGGCCAACATCCGGGACCAGAACACCTGGGTGCACATGAGTCAGCCGGAAAAAGCCACGGCAAAGGCCAGGGACCTGGTGCGAATGGCCGTGGCCAAGGCCGCGTTCGTGGAACCGCTGCACCAGGTGAGCCTGCCCATCAAAAAATCCCTGCTCGTGCTGGGCGGGGGTGTGGCCGGTATGGAAGCGGCCCGCATGGCATCGGCCCAGGGCGTGGCCGTGCACCTGGTGGAACAGACCGGGGTGCTGGGCGGGATCGCAAGGCAACTGAACTTCACCTGGCAGGGAGAGCCGGTCGCCCCGTATCTGGAAACCCTGGTGGAAGCGGTCCGAAAAGACCCGGGCATCACTGTGCACCTGGCCACCCGGGTGGCCCGCACCACCGGTTCCAAAGGTAATTTCACCACCACCCTGGCACCTGCAGACAAAGCAGGCCAAGACGGCCCGGAAAGCTCTGGCGGTGACATTGTCATCGAGCACGGGGCCGCGGTCATTGCCACCGGCGGCAGGGAATTTCAGCCCGATGAGTATCTGTACAAAGACCATCCGGATGTGCTCACCCACCTGGACATGGATGCGGCGTTCCGGGAAAACGACCCCCGCATTGAAAAAGGGCGCTCTTTTGCGTTCATCCAGTGCGTGGGCTCCAGAAACGAAGCCCATCCCTTCTGCTCCAGGGTGTGCTGCACCCACAGCCTCAAGTCCGCCATCTCCCTGAAAAAAATGGACCGCCGCAAACGGGTGTTCGTGATCTTTCGGGATATCCGCTCTTACGGCTTCAGGGAAGATCTGTACCAGCAGGCCCGGGATCTGGGGGTGCTGTTCATCCGGTACGATCTGGAACGTATGCCCGAACTGGAAAAGGACAGTCAGGGAAGCCTGAGACTTTCCGTGTTCGACCCGGTGCTCCAGATGCCCGTGACCATTGTCCCGGATCTGGTGGTGCTGGCTTCCGGCGTAGTGCCCGGCGACAACAAAGCCCTGTTTGAAAAATTCAAGGTGCCGGTGAACAGCGACGGATTCCTGGTGGAAGCCCATGCCAAGCTGCGGCCCGTGGATTTTGCTTCGGACGGCCTGTTCGTGGCCGGACTGGCCCATTATCCCAAACCCCTGGAAGAAAGCATTGCCCAGGCAAGGGCGGCCGTGTCCCGGGCCATGACCATCCTGTCAAAGGATGCCCTCATGGTGGGGGGGATTGTGGCATCAGTGGAAAAGGAAAAATGCGCGGTGTGCCTCACCTGTGTGCGCACCTGCCCCTATGGCATCCCTTTTATCCACGAAGAGGGATACGCGCAGATCGAGCCGTTCGAGTGCCACGGATGCGGTGCCTGTGTGGCGGAATGCCCGGGCAAGGCCATCACGTTGAATCATTTCACGGACCGGCAGCTCATCGCCAAAACCGATGCCCTGTTTGAAACCCATCCGGAAATCGAGGAGGCGGTATCATGAAAACAGACCAGCAAGCCGCCGGCAACACCAGCCATGAGCGGGAAAGGAGTGCCATGAACAGCCAGATGTTTGAACCCAGGATCGTTGCATTCTGCTGCCAGTACTGAGCGTACGCCGCAGGGGACCTGGCAGGTTCCATGAGGCTGTCTTATCCGGCGGATGTCAAGATCATCCAGGTGCCGTGCACCGGCCGGGTGGATATGATTCATCTGCTCACCGCCCTGGAGGACGGGGCGGACGGCGTGTACGTGGCCGGCTGCCTGGAAGGGGAATGCCATTACCTGGAAGGCAATTACAAGGCCCGCCGCAAGGTGGAATCCGTGAAAAAAACATTGACCGAACTGGGCATCGAACCGGAGCGGGTGACCATGTACAACCTGTCCTCGGCCCAGGGTGCCCGGTTCGCCGAGATCGCCAACGACATGGTGCAAAAGATCAAAGACCTGGGCCCCACCCCGGTCCGTTAACAAAATGGGGTCAGGCCTTGCATTATTGACTTTTATCTCCAAAAGTCAATAATGCAAGGCCTGACCCCGAAACCCGAAAAGGGAGGGTAAAAATGATAGTTGCAGATCGCAAGTCTCTGGATGAAATACTGGGGATGGTGGCAGACAAGGACAAGATCCTCATCCTCGGGTGCAAGGGATGTGTGACGGTGTGTAATGTGGGCGGGCTCAAGGAGGCCGAAGTACTGGCCTCCTCCCTGAGGATCGCCCGCAAGAAACAGGGGTGCCCGGCCGAGGTGGAACACCAGGTTCTGGAGCGTCAGTGCGACAATGAATATGTGGCCCAGCTGGCGGACAGCGTTGCCGACTACCAGGCCGTGGTGTCCATGGCCTGCGGCGTGGGCCCCCAGTTCCTGTCGGAAATGTATCCGGACCAGGTATTTTTCCCGGCCGTGAACACCACTTTTTTCGGCGGCGCGGTCCAGCACGGGGTGTGGGAGGAACGCTGCGCCGGGTGCGGAGCCTGCGGCATCCACCTGTTCGGGGGGCTGTGCCCTATTGCCCGGTGTGCCAAAAGCCTGCTCCACGGACCCTGTGGCGGATCTTCCAACGGCATCTGCGAGGTGCACAAGGATACGGCCTGCATCTGGGATGCCATTGTGAAAAAGAAGATGGAAACCGGACACCTGGAGGATCTTTTGGCGGTCAAGCCGCTCAAGGACTGGCGCACGGCCAGAGACGGCGGCCCCCGGCGCAGCATCAGAGAAGAACTGGTCAAGGGAAACATATAATAAGGAGACACATGCCATGACAGCAACCAAATCAGGCAGCAATCTTGAAAAGGTCCTGACCGCCGGTCATTTTGCCTTTACCGGGGAATGCGGGCCTCCCAAAGGCGCCAATGCAAACCATCTTAAAGAAAAGTTCGCGTATCTCAAAGGCAACGTGGACTGTGTCAACATGACCGACAACCAGACCGCGGTGGTACGCATGTCTTCCCTGGCCGGGTCGGCCCTGATGGTGGCAGAGGGCCTGGAACCCAATTATCAGATGGTGTGCCGGGACAGAAACCGCCTGGCCATGATGTCCGACATCCTGGGGGCGTATGCCTTGGGCGTGCGTAACATGCTGTGCCTGTCCGGGGACCACCAGAGTTTCGGCAATCACCCGGAAGCCAAAAACGTGCATGACATCGATTCCATGCAGCTCATCGCCCTGGTGAAACAGATGCGGGACCAGGGGAAATTTCTGAACGGCGAAGAGATCGACGTGCCCCCGAAAATGTTTATCGGCGCGGCCTGCAATCCCTTTGCCGATCCCTATGAGTTCCGGGTCCACCGCCTGGCCACCAAAATTGCGGCCGGTGCGGATTTCGTCCAGACCCAGTGCATTTTCAACATGGACAAATTCCGGGATTTCATGAAACAGGTGGTGGATATGGGCCTGCATGAACGCGGTTATATCCTGGCCGGGGTCACGCCCATGAAAAATGCGGGCATGGCCAATTTCATGTCCAAATATGTGCCCGGCATGGATATTCCCGAGTCTCTGATCAAGCGTCTCAAAGGCGTGGACAAACGGGATCAGGCCGAAGAAGGCATCAAAATCGCTTTGGAACAGATCGAAGAATTCAAACAGATGGATGGGGTGGCCGGCGTCCACCTCATGGCCATTGAATGGGAGCACAAAGTTCCTGAAATCGCCGAACGCGCCGGAGTCCTCCCCCGGCCGTAAATCCTTCCCCCCGGGGTCAGAACTTATCTTCTGACCCCGACAATTTATCTCTTTCAACCCCATTTGGAATATGGTATTGATAAAAGTTTTAAATGCATTGCTGTAAAGAGTGACAGCTGTTGCGGCATGGGGATAACAGGCAAGGATGCCTTGACATAAGAGGGGACAATGGAAGAGACGATCAACAGAGGCCATTTTATCGAGACCATTATCCGTCAGGATGTGGCAAACAACAAAAACGACGGCCGGGTGGCCACCCGGTTTCCGCCGGAACCCAACGGGTACCTGCACATCGGCCATGCCAAATCCATCTGCCTGAACTTTAACATGGCAGAAAAATTTTCCGGTTTTTGCAATCTGCGGTTTGATGATTCCAATCCGGCCAAAGAAAAACAGATCTATATCGATTCCATTGAATCCACGGTGCACTGGCTGGGGTTTGATTATGGCAACGCACTGTTTGCCTCAGATTATTTTGATCCGTTGTATGCCTTTGCCGAAGAACTCATTGAAAAAGACCTGGCCTATGTGTGCAGCCTGCCGGCCGAAGAGATCCGATCCTACCGGGGCACCCTGACCGAGCCGGGGAAAAACAGCCCGTTCCGGGACCGGTCCGCTGCCGAAAACCTGGACCTGTTCCGGCGCATGAAACAAGGCGAGTTTGAAGAGGGAACCCACACCCTGCGGGCAAAAATCGATATGGCTTCCCCCAACATCAACCTGCGGGATCCTGTGATCTATCGCATCAAAAAAGCCCCCCATCCCAGAACCGGGGACAAGTGGTGCATCTATCCCATGTATGATTTCACCCACTGTGTATCCGATGCCCTGGAAGGCATCACCCATTCGTTGTGCAGCCTGGAGTTCGAGGATCACCGGCCGTTGTACGACTGGTTTCTGGACAATCTGTCCGTGCCCTGCCATCCCCAGCAGATCGAATTCGCCCGCATGAACATCAACTTTACCGTGCTGTCCAAACGCAAGCTCCAGCTGCTGGTGGACCAGGGCCATGTGGCAGGCTGGGACGATCCCCGCCTTCCCACCCTGGAAGGCATGCGGCGCCGGGGCTACACACCTTCGGCCATACGGAATTTCTGCGACATTATCGGCGTGTCCAAAAAGGAAAGCCGCATCGATATCGGCCTGCTGGAGTCCTGTCTCAGGGACGACCTCAATGAAAATGCGCCACGGGCCATGGGGGTGCTGCGGCCGTTGAAGGTACTCATCGAGAACTATCCGGCGGATAAAACCGAAACCCTGACATCCATGGTCCATCCCCAGAAACCGGAATTGGGTACCCGGGAAATCACGTTTTCCAGAGAGATCTATGTGGAGCAGGATGATTTCATGGAAGATCCGCCCAGAAAATTTTTCCGGCTGGGGCCGGGCAGAGAGGTAAGGCTGCGCAGTGCGTATCTGGTGACCTGCAAAGAGGTGGTCAAAGATGACCAGGGAAATGTCACATCCCTGATCTGTACCTATGATCCGGAAACCAGAGGCGGCAACGCCCCGGACGGCCGCAAGGTCAAAGGCACTATCCACTGGGTGGATGCCGGCAACTGCGTGTCCGCCCAGGTTCGGCTGTATGACCGGCTGTTCATGGATGAGGATCCGGAAAAAGGGGGGCGGGATTTTACACAGAACCTGAATTCCGCTTCCCTGGAGACGTTGATGGACTGCAAGCTGGAAAACAATCTTTCCCATGCCCGGCCGGAACAGGTGTTCCAGTTCGAACGTCTGGGATATTTCTGCCTGGATGCCAGAGACAGCACGGATGGGGCACCGGTGTTCAACCGCACCGTGACCCTGCGGGATACCTGGGCCAGAGTAACGGGAAAAAAACGATAATGAATGACACCATATGACAACGGTGGGGAGGCAGATGATGATCGACCGGATGCAGCGGCTCTCTTTTCAGGACCTGACCCGGATCCACGACGCATCCATGAATATTTTGAAAACCACGGGCATCGATTTCAATCACGAACGCATTGCCGGGCTGTTCAAGACCAATGGGTTTGACACCCACGGCACCCGGGTCTATTTCAAAGAAACCGATATCTACAACGCCCTTTCCACCACGGTGCCGTCGTTTACGCTCCATGCCAGAAACCCGGCGAAAAACGTGACCATCGGCGGCCCGGACGGGTTCGTGTTCATCCCCACGGGCGGGCCCACCTGTATCGCCGGCACGGACGGCACCCAGCGGCCGGCCACAATGGCGGATTTTACGGCCTGCTGCAAACTGGTCCAGACCTCGGACCAGGTGGATATGGGCGGGTATCTGATGGTCCAGCCCACGGATCTGCCCGGGAACACGGCCAATCTGGACATGATGCTGGCCTACATGACCCTGTGCGACAAACCGGTTTTCGGGGCCTCCGGCAGCGGCCAGGAAGCGGCCGATGCCCTGGAGATGGCCGCCATTCTTTTCGGGGGCCGGGAGAAAATGCTGGATATGCCCGTGGTGGCGGCCGTGGCCAATACCCTGTCCCCGCTGCGGTTTTCAAAGGAAGAGGGGGATGTGATCCTGCAGATGGCGGGCTGGCGACAGCCCGTGGTGATCTCCAACATGATCCTGGCCGGTATCAGCGGACCGGTTTCCCTGCCGGAACTGCTGGTCCTGGAAAACGCGGAAGTCCTGGCCGGCGTGGTGCTCACCCAGCTGGTGAGCCCGGGTACCCCGGTTTTGTATGGATCTTCTTCCGCCCCCATTGACATGCGTACCATGGTGTCAGCCGTGGGGACGTCCGAAGCGGTGAAGATCGCCAGTGCCACGGCCCAGATGGCGGGGTTCTACAACCTGCCCTGCCGGGCCGGGGGCGGTCTTACCGACGCTCATCTGCCCGATGCCCAGGCCCTGGCCGAAGGCACCCTCATGCTCTCCACGGTGGTGCGCAACGGGGCCCATTTCATCTATCATGCCTGCGGCCAGATGGGGTCCTATATCTCCATGGGGTATGAAAAATGGCTCCTGGACGAGGAGATCTGCCGCATGGTCAGAAACATCCTCACCCCGATGATCCCGGCCGGCGAAACCATTGACACGGACCTGGTGAACCAGGTGGGCATCGGTGGCCAGTACCTGACTCACCCGTCCACGTTCCAGAAGTTCCGGAACCTGTCCGCCTCCAGGCTGTTCAACCGCAAGGATTACAACCGGTGGCACAAGAGCGGGGCCCGGCGGGTGGAGGACCATGCGTATGATACCTTAGGGCCCCGGCTGGAAAGTTATGAAAAACCGCCCATCGATCCGGACATCGAGGATGCCCTGACCGCCTATGTGGCCGCCAGGAAATTCAATACCCAGCCTGCGGCCAACCTGTTGAACTGACTCCGGTGGGCATCCCCCGTCCCTTGACGGAACCGGCCCCCACATCCTGAACCGCCGCTTGAACCGCCAGAATTCGCTGTCAGGCAAACCGCCAGGTGGTACCGGCAGCCCCGTCCTCCAAAATGATGTTCATCGCCTGGAGCTGATCCCGGATCTCGTCGGCCCGGGCAAAGTTTCTGTCTTTTCTGGCCTGGGCCCGCTCCACGATCAATGCCTCCACCTGTTCCGGTGTCACGGCCATCTGTGCCATGCCCTTGTCCTTTTTGGCGGCAAACCAGGCAGATGGCGTTTCCTGGAAGATCCCCAGAATCGCGGCAATGGCGGCCATGTCTGTCCGGAACTGTGTCATCTCGGCCCGGGCTTCATCATCGGGCTGATCAGCTGCCTGGTCCAGGGCCTTGTTGCCTTTTTTCACGGTTTCAAAAATGGCGGCCATGGCTTTGGCTGAGTTGAAATCATCGTTCATGGCATCGGTGAATGCCTGCCACAAAAGGCCTTGCTCTTTGTTTTCAGCCTGAATCCCCAGGTTTTCCAGCCGTTCCAGGAACCCGTAGATCCGGTCCAGCCCCATACTTACCTCGTGCATGGACTGCTCACTGTAATCGATGGGACTGCGGTAGTGCTTGGACAGCAGAAACATCCGGATCACCTCCGGCGAATACCGTTCCAGCACATCCTTGATCATGGTGAAATTGCCCAGGGATTTGGACATCTTCTCGTTGTTGATGTCCACAAACCCGTTGTGTATCCAGTATTTCACAAACTGCTTTCCGAACAGGGCCTCGCTCTGGGCGATCTCGTTTTCATGGTGGGGAAAGATCAGGTCCTTGCCCCCGCCATGGATGTCAAATCCTTCCCCCAGATATTCATGGCCCATGGCCGAGCACTCGATATGCCAGCCGGGCCGGCCGTTGCCCCAGGGGCTTTCCCAGTAAGGTTCGCCTGGTTTGGCCGGTTTCCACAGGGTAAAATCCAGCGGATTCTTCTTTTTCTCCTCCACGGCAATGCGTGATCCGGCCCGCATGTCTTCCGGGTTTCTGCCGGACAGCTTGCCGTATCCCTCAAATGCATCAATGGAGAAATACACATTCCCATCATCTGCGGCATAAGCGTTGCCCTTGACAATGAGTTTTTCCACAAATTGGATGATATGCGTGATATGCTCGGTGGCCTTGGGTTCCATGGTGGGTCGCAGCACATTCAGGGCATCCATCTCGTTGTGGAATTCATGGATATATTTTTCCGTGATGGCAGTACACGCTTCCCCGGTTTCATTGGATTTTTTGATGATCTTGTCATCCACATCCGTGAAATTGCGCACATAGGTGACGGCATACCCGATGCGGGTCAGCCACCGGAAGATCATGTCAAACACCACCACGGACCTGGCATGGCCGATGTGGCTGGTGTCATAGACCGTGGGGCCGCACACGTACATTTTGACCGTGTCTTTTTCAATGGGGACAAAGGGTTCTTTCTTACCGCTGAGGGTGTTGTATATTTTCAAGCGCATATCATGTTTCCCTGATGTTTGGGTTGCGGCGGTTGGCAATCAATACAACGGCCTGGGCTGCGATGCCCTCTTTTCTGCCGATAAATCCCAGGTGCTCGGTGGTGGTGGCTTTCACGTTCACACACCCCGTTGACACCTCCAGGGATTCAGCCATGCTGGCGGCCATTTCCTGTTTTTTCGGTCCCAGTTTCGGGACCTGGGCAAACACGGTGCAGTCCAGGTTGATGATCCTGTAACCGGCCTGGTCAAGCTTCCGGGCACAGGCGGCCAGCAGAATCCGGGAATCGATGTCCTTGTATTTCGGATCCGTATCCGGAAACAGATCCCCGATATCCCCCATGCCGGCCGCGCCCAGGATGGCATCGCACACGGCATGGATCAGGACATCTGCATCCGAATGCCCGGCCAGGCCCATGTCATGGTCGATGATCACCCCGCCCAGGATCAGGTCCCGTCCCGGAGCAAATCCATGCACATCCGTGCCCATGCCGATCCTGATATCCGAAGTGTCCATGTATGTCACCATATGCCTTTTTCTTGTTTGTGCAATTGTAAAATTGCTAAAATATCATATTCTCCGGCGGTTTAAAATATAAAACACCATGGATTGACCGAAATTCAAACAGGCGAAACCGAAGATAAGATGTTGACAAACCATTGTGCGAAAATATATACCGGTTTTAGAACGGTGCTCGAAAAATGAATTTCATATACTGCATGCGTTCCCGTATCCGTGCAGACCATAAGGAGCAGCGAATCGTGAATGGCAGACAACGCATCATCACCGCCCTTGAAAACAGACAGCCTGACAGTGTGCCCCTGTATATCCACGGCATAAACGAGGCCCCCATCATCGGCATCGGCAGACACCTCACTGAAGGGCTGCCTGAACCCAAAGATTTCAGGCTCATGAACGACCATGACAAACTCAAGCTGGTGGACACCCTTTTCATGATCCATGAACACTATGGTGT
>JAABUD010000096.1 GCA_011389555.1 Desulfotignum sp.
TTGGAAATCATGTCCGGTTATTTGACCAGGGCCTTGTGGCTGTCAATCAGATTTCCTACCACATCGGAATCCGCCAGGGTGGAGATGTCCCCCAGCTGGTCATATTCATTGGTGGCGATTTTGCGCAGGATCCGGCGCATGATCTTGCCGGACCGGGTCTTGGGCAGCCCGGGTGCAAAATTGATGATGTCCGGGGTGGCAATGGGACCGATCTCATTTCTCACATGCTGTTTGAGTTCTCCGAGCAGCTCCGGGGTGGGCACGGCACTCACATTCAGGGTGACAAAGGCGTAGATGCCCTGGCCCTTGATGTCGTGGGGAAATCCTATGACAGCGGCTTCAGCCACCTCAGGGTGGCTTACCAGAGCGGATTCCACCTCAGCCGTGCCCATGCGGTGGCCTGATACGTTGATGACATCATCCACACGGCCCGTTATCCAGAAATATCCGTCTTCATCCCTGCGGCAGCCGTCTCCGGCAAAATAGTACCCGTCAAACATTTGGAAATACACTTTTTCAAACCTGTCGTGGTTGTTGTACACCGTGCGCATCTGGCCTGGCCAGGGTTCCTTGAGGGCCAGTATCCCGTCGCAGGCACCTTCCAGTTCTTTTCCTTCTTCATTGAGCAGCACAGGCTTTACCCCGAAAAAGGGCAGGGTGGCGGACCCGGGTTTCTGGTCAATGGCATAGGGCAGAGGAGATATCATGATGCCCCCGGTTTCGGTCTGCCACCAGGTGTCCACGATGGGGCAGCGGTTTTTGCCCACATGGGTGTGGTACCAGCGCCAGGCTTCCGGGTTGATGGGTTCTCCCACAGACCCCAGAAGCCGCAGAGAAGACAGATCATATTTTTCCACCCATTTTTCTCCCTGTGCCATGAGTGCCCGGATGGCGGTGGGCGCGGTGTAAAACTGGTTCACCTGCCATTTGTCCACCGTGGCCCAGAACCGGCCCGGATCGGGATAGGTGGGCACCCCTTCGAACATCAGGCTGGTGGCACCCTGGGACAAGGGGCCGTAAACAATGTAGGAGTGGCCCGTGACCCAGCCGATATCTGCGGTGCACCAGTAAATGTCGCCGTCATGGTAGTCAAAGATATATTTGAAGGTGGTGCCGGTATAGACCATGTACCCGCCCACATTGTGCTGGACCCCTTTGGGTTTGCCTGTGGAGCCCGAAGTGTACAGGATAAACAGCGGGTCTTCCGCATCCATCCATTCCACAGGACAGTCGGGTGACTGGGCATCGGCGGCTTCATGCCACCATACATCCCGGTTTGGAACCATCTCGATGGCCGTTCCGGTGCGTTTCACCACAAAACAGGTGTCCACCTGGTGGCCCCGGTCCCGGCACAGGGCCATGGCCCGGTCAGCTGCGGTTTTCAAGGGAACTGCCTTGGCCCCGCGCATCACCCCGTCCGTGGTCACCAGCACCTTGCACAGACTGTCCTCGATCCGGTCTGCCAGGGCTTCGGCGGAAAACCCGCCGAACACAATGGAATGAATCGCCCCGATCCGGGCACAGGCGAGCATGGTGGCAGCCAGTTCCGGAACCATGGGCATGTAGATGGCCACCCGGTCTCCTTTGCTCACCCCTTTTTCCTTGAGGGCATTGGCAAACCGGCACACCTTTTCATGGAGCTGCCCATAGGAGATGGTCAGATCTTCTCCCACCTGGTTGCCTTCCCAGATCAAAGCGGTCTGGTCCTTTCGTTCAGGCAGGTGCCGGTCCAGGCAGTTGTAAGCAATGTTGGTCTTTGCGTTGATAAACCACTGGATGGAGACGGGGCCTTTGGACAGATGAAAATTGTATTCCCTGACAGTGTCCCATTTTTTTTCCCAGTAAAAATTTTCTGCCATGCCTGCCCAGAAAGTATCCGGATCTTCCATGGATTGTTTGTACATGGTCTGGTATTCATCCATGGTTTTTATCCAGGCGTTTTTCCGAAATTCGTCAGGGGCGTGAAATGTGTACTCGGTCATGATAATTTCCTTTTCCAGATGAGGGTCAGCAAAAATAAGGGGTTATAAAGTTCAGATACAGCCGCAGTCCGGGGTATGCGTATCAGTTTTTTCCGGGCACCGGCACCGGCATCCCCAGAAACGGGGTTTCGGTTCTGGTTTCCGGGGCCTTTGTCACCAGGGCCAGCACTGCGCCGATCAACAGCAGGGCCGCTGCCAGGATATAGGCCATTGCCGGGCTGTTGGTATGGGCCACGATCATTTGGGATACCCGGGGAAAGATGAATCCGCCCACACCCCATGCGGAAAACACCAGGCCGTAGTTAACCCCGAAATTTTTTAGTCCGAAAAAATCCTTGGTAACGGACGGAAAAAGAGACAGGTTGGTGCCGTAGTTAAATCCGATAAAGGTGGCGGCCAGCACCAGGAGAATGACCTGTTCCGGTGCGATGAACATAAGAGAAAAAATGATAAGGGCCTGGAAGCTGAGCATGATGAACAGGGTGTTGGCCCTGCCGATTTTGTCGGACAGAATCCCTGCCACCACCCGGCCCGAGGCATTGCCCACAGCCATGAGTGCCACCACGATCCAGGCCATGGCCCCCATGCCGGATTTGGCCATGCCGGCCACACTGCCGATGATCATCAGGCCCGCGCCGGACCCAACGCAGAACATGATCCACAGTTTGTAAAAGGTGCCGGTTTTCATCATTTCCCCCGGAGAAAAATCAATGCCTGTTGGTGCGGCAGGCTTTGTGGCTGTGGCCCGGGCATCCGGATGCACATATCCTGCCGGCGGATTGATCAGGAACTGGGCCAGAAAACAAACCACCACCAGAAAGGCCACCCCGAAAATGAGCATGGACTGGCTCAGTCCGAACCGGGTGATCAGCCAGGTCCCGAGGGGGGCGATATATACCGATGCAAGACCGAATCCCGCCACCACAATACCGGCGATCATGCCGGTTTTGGCCGGGGGAAACCATTTGATGGCCGGCGGGGTGGCAGATGCATACCCGAACCCGAGACCGGCACCCATGAGGACCCCGAATCCCAGGATCCAGACGATCCAGGAAGTGGAAAATGCGATGAGAATCAGGCCGGCCCCGGTCAGGACACCCCCCATGATGGCTGTCATCTTCGGTCCTGTTTTGTCCTGGACCCGGCCGGCAAGAATCATGGCAAAGGCAAACACCAGGCAGCACACAGCATATGGGTCGTTCAGAGCGGCCAGGCTCCAGTCAAAGCGGCCGTCTCCTGCGACAATGGATTCTTTGATGGATTCTTTGAAAATACTCCATGTGTATAAAATACCCAGGGCCAGGTTGATGCCCAGTCCGGCAAATGTGACCCGCCATCCAATGTTTTTTACCTGGTTCATAGTGCGCTCCTTTTGAAAACTGATGTTGGGGATCTTGTTGCAGTCAGATCCCTGATTGTCATTCATTTTTATAAGAGCAATCAGCGTGCCACAGGGAGAATATTATTTAATATTCTGATTTTATTAATTAATCTGTCTGAGATGATGGTTCGCTCAAAGCAGGAGACTTACAACAAAAATTGTACAAAAAATGGGTTTTGCGCATACATCCGGGAAGGGCAAAGGATATGGACGCTATTACAACAAAAGTTGTGAATACAACCCAGGTTGTGGGATCTTTCCAGGCCTGCCGGGAAGAGGCCGGTTATTTTTTTATTTTCTGGAGCCGTTTGCTCAAGGCCTGCTGGGAGATGCCCAGGATTCTGGCGGCAGCCGACTGGTTGCCCCCGGCCTGTTCCATGGCTTTTTCCACCAGGATATTGGAGGCCTGCTTCAGGGTGGGCAGGCCATTGCCGGTTTCCAGGGCATGGGTGCCCTCTTTCGGAGAATCTTCTTTTCCTGTCAGATCCAGCCCCTTGAAAAGGTCTGCGGTGATGGGGCCTTTTTCATACCGGGACAGGGCATCATGGACCATGGATTTGAGTTCCCTTATATTGCCCTTGAAAGGATAAGTTTCCATTTGTTCAATAAGGGTCTTGGGAATATCCGGGATGGGTTTGTTCAGTTCTGCTGCTGCCTGGCACACAAACCGGTCCAGCAGCAGGGGCAGATCCAGCAGCCTTTCCCGCAGGGGCGGAAGCGTCAGGGTGTGGGTGGACAGACGGTAGATCAGGTCCCTGCGAAACTTTCCCCGGTTTTCCAGGGCCCAGAGATCCTGGTTGGTGGAGGCGATGATCCGGGCATCGGAATGCCGGGTTTTGTCCGATCCCAGGGCCAGGTAATCCCCTTCCTGGAGCAGGCGCAG
>JAABUD010000097.1 GCA_011389555.1 Desulfotignum sp.
AAGGGGCTGTCTGACACCGGCCGGCAGGAAACAATGAAAATTGCCGACGTGGCCCGGATGTATAAGGTGCCGGTATCAAAAATCCTGCACAGCGGCAAGACCCGGGCCGAACAGACTGCACGGATTTTCAGGGATATCCTGAAGAAGGATGCGCCGCTGGAAAAAGCAGACGGCATCGGTCCGCTGGATGATGTCACCGACTTGGGATCCCGGATTGATCCGGCATCCAATATAATGATCGTGGGGCATCTCCCCTATATGGAGCGGCTGGTATCCTTTCTGACGGGCGGGAATCCGGAGCTGCAGGTGATCCGGTTTCAGAATTCAGGCATTGTGTGTGTGGACCGTGAAGAGAAAAGCTGGTTCATCAAATGGACCCTGAATCCGCACATCAGATGACCTGAGCAGCTCGCGCAGCGCATGATCGATCAAAAATCAGCAGCAGCAGTACCTCAAAGTCGAGGTGATGGCGGCAACGATAACGGTATTCGTTTGCTGTCATTGAGCAGATCATTCTGCAGGACAAGCCCGGGTTGTTTTCCCATGGGCTCAGAACCCTTGGCCGGAGAAAAATTCAACCAGTACACAGATCCTTTCCGGATCACCATTCCTGTCCCTCCCGGGAACCGGTCTGCTCAAACCAGCGGGTCCATTCCAGCTGCTCTTCCTGAATAGATTCATCTGAAAAGATCCGGTCGTATTCATTATTTACCTGTTTTTCTTTCTCGGCCATGATTTTTTCCTTTAAAGCAGCGGAAATGAATCCGCTTCTGGACATACCCTTCAGCAGGCTGATTTCGTCAATAACGGCAATCAGGTCTGTGGGCATAGTAATGGCAATTTTCCGGGTATGCATATGTGGTATTCCTCTGCATTACAATGTCTTGAGCCCAAAATGCTTTTTGATCGGTAAAAAATCCCTGTCGTTGTGAAGCAGAAAAACATCGTGGACCAAGGCGACCGCTGCGATCATACAATCCACAGATTTTCTTACGGTAATCCCTTTCCGGCGAAGATGCCGATAAATCTGTGCGGACCTCACGTAGTCATCAACCTGCATGGGAAGGCAAATCACGTTGCCGAGCATTTTTCTGGTTTGACTGAATTCGGCATCGTCTCTGATTCCCTGAAGAATTTCAGTCAAAATTACGCCGCAAACACAAATATCTTCTCTGTCGGCAATGAGTGTTTCAAAGGTATTCACATGCGGTTCCGGTTTTGCGGAAAAAAAATCGATCCAGACCGTTGTATCCACCAGCACCATCATGCAGTTCGTCCCTGCCGCCATTCATCCAGATGACCTTCCCAGTTGATGTTCCCTTTCAATTCAAGTATTTTGTTTTGCCGTTCATGCCTGAGCAGCTCACGCAGCGCATGATCGATCAAAGCCTTTTGGGTTTTCATGCCGGTGGCTTTCATGCACGCATCGATCAATTTTTCGTCAAGTATCACATTGGTGCGTTTCATGACAACTCTCCTTTAAATATTTCTTACAATACACATTTTATCACGATTTATGTGTATTACAAGAGAAGCGGAAAATTATTTGAAATCAAGCCGGTTGATCCACTTCATTTATCAGCGGCAGCAGCACCTCAAAAGCGGTGCCGTGGGGGTGGATGTCTTTGACCTCCACCCGGCCCTGGTGGGCGGTTGCGATCTGCTTGACGTTGGCAAGTCCCAGGCCCGTGCCGATGGCCTTGGTGGTGAAAAAAGGTTCGAAGATATACGGCAGGGATTCTCCGGGAATGCCTTTGCCGTCGTCCTGGACCCGGATGACGGCAAAAGGGCCGGTATCCAGGTGCCGGGCAGCGGTGGTGATGACAATGTTGCCGCCGTCCGCCACGGAATCAAGGGCGTTCAGCAGCAGGTTGATCACCAGCTGCTCCAGTTTGGACCTGTCTGCCAGGATGCGCGGCAGGGTGTCATCCGTCTGGATGGTGCAGCAGGTGTTCTGCTGGTTGAGCTTGACCTCCAGCAGCTCGGTGCATCTTAAAATCACCTGGTTGATATCTGTTTTGTTCAGGTCCAGGGCCATGGGTTTGGCAAAATCCAGCAGCTGCTGGAGGATGGTTTCCAAACGCTGGATCTCCCGTTCGGATATGGCCAGACGTCGCTTGTCATTGCCGGTGAAGGCATTGTTTTTTCCCAGGATCTGCAGGTTCATTTTCACCGATGACAAGGGATTGCGAATCTCATGGGACAAAGAGGCGGTCAGGTGCCCAATATAGGCCATGCGCTCCATTTCCCGGCTCTTTTTTTCCATTTCCTTGCGCCGGGTGATGTCCCGGACAATGCACAGATGGTGGGCCTGGCCCTTGAACCAGGAGGGCTTGAAATTGATTTCTGTAGGCAGGCAGGTGCCGTCATGGGTTCTGCGCTGGTATTCAAAGGCATCCGGCTCTGTGCCGTCAAAAGTCTCACAGGTGACAATCTGTGAGACCATGTCCTTGTTTTCCTTTGCCACAAAGCAGAGAAACGATTTTTGGAGGGCCTGGTCCGGGGTTACGCCATGGAGTTTGCAGAAGGCCGGGTTCACATATTCAATACGTTCTTTGTTCAACACCAGGTACCCGTCCTGGATCTCCTCCACCAGGCGCCGGTACTGCTGTTCCGATTCCTTGAGTTCCGCGGTCCTGGCCGCCACATCTTTTTCCAGGCGCCGGGCGTAATCCTTGAGATAGGTCTCGTGCATTTTCTGAAAATGGCTGGAAAACCGGTGGATGGTGTAGGCCAGGCCCTGATTGACAGCTTCAATGTTTTTGTCCAGCAAAGGACCCGGAGATTCCGCCACCAGGATGGGAATCAGGATTTCTCTGAACAGCTCAAACGCCTTTTGCACATCTGCGAGAGGAAATCCGGCTTCCAGCCTGATCCGGGTGATTTCACTGATAAAATGGTTGATGCGGGTGTAATCATTGTCCGCCAGCACCTGGCAGAAGGCATCACAGGCATTGGCTGTGGTCTGTGCCAGTTCCTGTCTGGGCCGGCCTGCATAGCGGGCGGATACCTGTGAGTGGAGCCGTTCCTGCCATTCATCCAGAATCCGGTGCCGGTGCCGGTCCAGAAAGATCTTCCAGAAAAACGGCCCGGTTTTCATGGTACCCGGTGATGGTGCATAAAAGATGTCATGGGATCATCCTGCGGTTTTTTCGGTGGTCTTGCGCACCTCACTGTCTCTGACCTCCCGGCGCAGCAGCTTGCCTACCTTGGATTTGGGCAGCATATCCCGGAACTCCACATATCCCGGCACCTTGTAGGAGGCAAGCCGGTCGGCACACCATTTGATCAGTTCCACCCCGCCCACGCCCCGGGCATCCTCTTTGAGCACCACAATGGCCTTGATACGTTCCCCTGTTTTTTCATCAGGCACACCTATGACACAGGCGTTGATGACCGTGGGATGGTCCTGGAGAATCGCCTCGATCTCCGATGCCGACACCCGGTATCCCTTGTGTTTAATGATATCAGCGGACCGTTCCATATAGACCAGTTCGCCATCCGGCCTGCACGACACATAATCTCCCATGCGGCAGTACACCTTGTCATTGACCTTGATATAAGTTTTTTGGGTTTCATCAGGCTTACCGTAATATTCTTTCAATGCATAGGGAGAGGACACAAACAATTCTCCGCTTTCCCCATGTTCCACACATTCCAGGGTCACCGGATCCACCACCATGCATTCACGGCTCTGCAGGGGGTATCCAATGGAACCTGAAGACGGTTCAGACCCGATTTTGCTGTAGGTAACATGGCCCACTTCCGTGGACCCGTACACCTGGTAAATGGGCAGCCCGTAGGCTTCCTTGAACCGGTTCATCACCTTGCCGGGCAGCACATCCCCCCCGCAGAAACAATATTGCAAAGAGGATAGATCATACTGGTCCACCCGGTCGTTTTCCAGGATCATGCGGTACAGGGCCGGGACCCCGAGAAACCACCTTACCCGGTATTGCTGGATGGATTCCAGGATGGCATCCACTTGGGGCTGGGGCATGAGCACCACCATATTGCCCTTGTTCAGGCCGATGGCCATGAAAAATCCCAGCGCCATGATGTGGAACAAAGGATTGATGGCAATATACACATCTTTGCCTTCTTTCAGATGTTCTCCTGCCACATCAAAGGTGACATCGTTGATATAGGAGGTGGCGCCGATATGGTTGCCCGGCACCCCCTTGGGAAACCCGGTGGTCCCGCCGGTGTAAAGGATATAGGACAGATCCGTCACAGGATC
>JAABUD010000098.1 GCA_011389555.1 Desulfotignum sp.
ATGAAACCGGCAGGCATGGCCAGGATCTGCGTTGCTGTCATGTGGAGATAGCCGGGCCTGGTCCTGGTTCCCATTCCAAACCGCCCTGACATGCTGATTTTGGCCACCCGGTAAAGGGGTGTGCCCGGCTTGATTGTGTAGAGGAAATACCGTCGGGCAGGTTCCGGCAGATCAGCAGTCATCCCGGGATCAAAACGTGCTGGCTGCACTGGCTGCATAGACATAAGCCGATGCATGGGTCATGATCAGCCAGGTGATCAAGAAACCGCCAGGCAGAAAGTGCCAGCCCGACAAAAACAATTATCAACAAAAAAAAATTAATCACAACTCCAATCAATCATCATAAAGGTTTAACTCTGGATAATGTTTTTTGGCACATTCCTGACAGATACCATGGCTGAATTTGACGTCAGAATGTTCATGAATATACTTTTCAATTTGGTTCCAGTACCCTTTGTCATCGCGTATTTTTTTACAATATGAACAGATCGGCAGAAGACCGCTTAATTTTTTAACTTCGGATAAGGCTTGCTGGAGATCCAAAATCGACTTGTCCCTCTGTTCCTCGATTTGTTTTCTTTTGGTTATATCACGGGAGATACCTATAAACCCAGAAAACAATCCGTCTTCATTCCGAACAAAAGATGTTGTTATTTCGACATAAATCTTGCCGCCATCTTTTCGAATATGCTCGACCTCAAGGTTTCGTGTGACATCAGATAGAGTCCTGTGTTCATTTTCTGTGACAATTGCTTTTGTTATGACCTCAACCACCTTTTCATATGATTCAGGAGTCAATATGTTTTTTAAAGATGATTGTAAGGCCTCCTCCGGAGTGTATCCCAGCAATTTCACAATAGAGGGGCTGACATAAGTGAATCGTTGATCCGCATCCATCGTCCATATGACATCAGATACATTGTCCGCAAGAAGTCGGTATCGCATCTCACTTTTTCGCAGAGCCTCTTCCTTCTGCCTGCGCTCCGTAATGTCACGAATCGACCCGATTAAGCCAGTCACTTTCCCATGACTATTTTTGATATAATGAATATTTTCTTCTCCCGGGAAAACCTGACCGGATTTTTTTTTATACTGTGTTGCTATGAAAAAGCCATGGCCGTCAATGTTTTCTTTAATTTTATTGCCTATTTTTTTTGATTCTTCTTCGGTTTCATATATGCATCGAGTTGGTTTCCCCATGATTTCGTTCGGAGCATAGCCGAATAAATCCGTAAAGGCAGGGTTACAGTTGATAATTCGTCTGTTTACATCTGCCACAAGGACCGCTTCCAGGATGCTTTTATAAATAAGATGATAGTGATCTTCAACCTCATCGAGTTCCGTTAATACATTTTCCCGCGCGAATTCAGCTTTTTCCAATTCCAGAATTCTTTTTTCTAACTCTTCATAAGTTGGTTTTTCGTACATGTTCAATCCCACAATAATTTATATCGGGTCGAGTTGCAGATCCTTGCCAAACTTTCCTGTATCAACCGATATTAACAGGTTGTGATTCGTATTGGTATCTTAATTTTTTTCAGTCCCTGAATACTGATGCAGTGGTATTCATTATCATCTGATGCTTGTTTATGCCGTAATCTTTGTTTTTAAGAAAATTGAAAAAAAGATCACGGCCCATCTTTCTGACGCAAATGCCTGGACCTGGCGGCAAGGGATTGTTTCGGGGGCCACCCGTTTGACACCTGCTTTCTCCAGGACGGAGACAGTTTTGTCATGCGGACAACAGACCTGATTGAAATCCTTGACACCCTGAAAAAAGCGTTTCCTTCGCTCAGTCAGATCAGCTCATACGGCCGGGCCCAGACCA
>JAABUD010000099.1 GCA_011389555.1 Desulfotignum sp.
CGGCGCTTAGGCTATTACCGGACCCTGGATGACCAGGCCCGTGAACCGGACTTCCGGTTCGTTGAAACACAGGTCAAAAAAGCCCGGGCATCAGGCCAGGACTCCCTTGAAGGCATCTTTCATCACCTCCGGACACGGGTCATCTGATAACAGGAGTATCCTGGCAGCGTGCCGTCCAACCGTTCCGGGAAAAACGAACCACCCCTTGACACCTGAATTAACCCAGTTGTGCTTTGAATGCAGCCAAACCCAAAATAACGCATACCGGGAGTGACAATGAAAACGAGAATCACCGAGTTGTTCCGCATACAACACCCCATCATTCAGGGGGGATGCACTATGTCGGTTTTGCCGAGCTGACGTCTGCCGTGGCCAACGCCGGCGGTCCGGCACGCCGTCAAGGCGGAAAACATCGGATGTGACGCGGTTTCCGTGGATGGATTTGAATGCGGGGGCCATCCGGGCGAGGATGATATTCTCAATATGGTGCTGCTGCCCCGGGCCGCCGAAGAGCTGACCATCCCGTTTATGACGTCCGGGGGCATGGCAGATGCAAAACAGATCATTGAAAGGGAAAATTTCTGGTATTGGAATTAACCTTGAGTCCCGAGATAACCCATTTTTTGGAATTTTTCCAGTCTTCACATATTGCTGATTAAATAGACTACGTACGCCTGTATGTTTGGATGATGAAAGGCCATGACTGACAAGCAAAGCAGATACCACATAAAAACAGGCATAATAAAGACGGTTCACACAGGCATTCCAACGCCCCGCATTGGCGAGGACACGAACATCTTCCATGGTTTCGGTTGCCCGGGTCATACGATACATCACCAGGTCTCTGCTCCATTCTGTCACAATCTCATCCCTTCCCGCAGGACTCTCTGGAGAAATGGTACAGCCTGATAGATGTCACGATTCCATTCTTCACGGCTTCGTACGATGGAAGAGATGACTTCTCCCGACTCCCACTCTATTTCATAGAGACTATGCCTTATACGATCAGTACGTTCGTCATCTACAGGACCATCGACAAGAATAATGTGGGTAAAGCCGGGACTGGGAAAAAACTGAACAGGCCCGGCTTTACCTGTTCTTGAAGACTTTGGTTAACAAGTCCTGTAATTTGTGATACCGTTTCAGTTACATTCAATATGCAAAAAAGGAGTATCATGAAAACTTTTCGAAAAGAACTGTGGTTCAATGTGCAGTCCCGGCGGGCATTCATCAATATTACACCGGATGTTCAACACTGTATCGATGAGAGCGGGATCCAAGAAGGACTGGTCCTGGTGAACGCCATGCACATCACGGCATCGGTCTTTATCAACGATGATGAATCCGGCCTGCACCATGATTATGACAAGTGGCTGGAAAAACTGGCCCCCCATGAACCGGTGTCCGGCTACCGGCACAATGTGGGGGAAGACAATGCCGATGCCCACATGAAACGGCAGATCATGGGCCGGGAAAGCGTGATCGCCATCACGGAAGGCAAGCTGGATTTCGGCACCTGGGAACGCATTTTCTACGGGGAGTTTGACGGCAGGAGAAAAAAACGGGTCCTGGTCAAGATTATCGGAGAATAAGCCGCAGCTTTCAAATCAAAGGGTCATGCAACCATGAAATACAGACCCATCACCCTTTTGGGTGTTCCCTGGGATGATCATTCATCATATATGCAGGGCACGGCCCTGGCACCGCCCAGGATCCGCACGGCATTTGCATGCCCGTTTGCCCGGATCATGGAAACCGGCCGGATACACCGCCTGGTCCAGGTGGGCATCCGGTGCATGAACGGGCACCAGAAAGCGCAGGCAGAAAAATTCGGTGTGGAAGTTCATGAGATGAAAGACTGGC
>JAABUD010000100.1 GCA_011389555.1 Desulfotignum sp.
AAACAGCCCCTGGCTGTAAAAGCCTATGAAACCCTGGTGAAAAAGATCATCTGCCTGGAATACCAGCCCAGCCAGCACCTGGAGGAAAACCAGCTGGTGGAAGATCTTGGCATCGGCCGAACCCCTATCCGGGAAGCATTGGTGCGGCTGCACGGCGAAAAAATGGTGGAATCCCATCCCAAAAAAGGGGTGATTGTCCGGCCCATCACCCTGCAGAACACCAAGGCCATGTTTGAAAGTATGAAGCTGATCGAGCTGGGGATTGTGGATATTGCCGTGGATAAGGATTGCTCTGTTTTTCTGGAAAAAATGAAAACAGCCAACCTCTGGGCCCAAAAAGCCATCATGGCCAATGATGTGTTTGACCTGGTGGAGGCAAACCATGCATTTCACATGCATTTTGCCAGGTGTTCCCAGAACGAGTTTCTTATCCGGGCGGTCAAAGACATCAGAAGTGAGGCCAGGCGCCTGTCTTATTTGTCCTATGACAATATCATCGATCCCAAAAGACCATTGGAAACCCATTACCAGTCCGTGTTTCATGAGCATGACCAGATCATTACAAGCCTGGCGGAAAAAGATGCCGAGCGGGCAAAGCAGCTGATTACAGAACATATACTGACGTTCAGGCAAAGAATTATTGTGTTTATGACCTCCTGACAGGATGTTCCATGCGTGAAAGCGCTGACATATTGGTTTACTACCCCAAAAAAAGGAGAGAAAGATGAAAAAATTAGCAATCATTTTAACCGGTCTGATGTTTTCTTTGATACTGGCAGGCACAGGCCTGGCCCAGACCAAGTGGGACATGCACCTGAACTACCCTGCCGGCAATTTTCATTCCCAGGGTGCCCAGCGCTTTGCCGATGCTGTGGCCGAGGCCACCAACGGTGAGTTGAACATTGTGCTGCATGCCGGTGCATCCCTGGGATTCAAGGGGCCGGAACTGCTGCGGTCCGTGGCCGAAGGGCAGCTGGCCATTGCAGAGATCCCCACCGGCATGGTGGAAGGAGATGCCCCGGTACTGTCACTGACGGCCCAGCCGTTCATTTCCACCAATGCCTTTGAACAGCGTCTGCTGTACCAGCTGTCAAAGCCGGTCTATGCCAAGCACCTCAAACGGTTCAACCAGATCACCCTGTACACATCCGTATGGCCGTTTTCCGGCATCTACACCCAGCGTCCCATCTCTTCTGCAGCAGATCTCAAGGGGCTGAAAATGCGGGTGTATGACGGCACCGGTCTGCTCTTTGGCAACGCCACCGGCATTGCGGCCAGAAAAATGCCTTTCTCTGAAGTATACCCTGCCATGAAAGCCGGGCTCCTGGATTCCATGTACACCTCTTCGCCGTCCGGGGTGGATGCCAATGCCTGGGAAGTGCTCAAATACTTTACCCCCATCAACATTGTGGGGCCGGTAAACATGATCAATGTGAATCTGGATGCCTGGAACAAGCTGGACAAAACAACACAGGACATTGTGCTGGAGATCGCCGTTGAAATGGAAGATGAGATGTGGAACCTGGCCGGCGACATGGACCGCAAAAGCCGGGCAACCCTGGTGGAAAACGGCATGATCATCAATCCGGTAGGCGCAAAATTCCGGGCCGAACTCAATGCTGTGGGTGAAACACTCAGGGGGGAATGGGCACAGAAAGCCGGCGAAGATGCCCAGGCTATTCTGGCCCAGTATTACAAAATTACCGGCAGGTAGAAAACAGCATGTTACATTGCCGGGTCCAGGCATGGTCTGCTGACAATTGGCAAAACAACTGGCAAAACAACAGTATAATCCATGCCTGGACCGGCACTTTCCACAATTTTTGGAGATACAATGAATACCCTTGTGAAATGGTCGGACCGGCTGAGTGATATTGCGGCCGGCGTGTCAGCAGTTCTGCTGGGATTGATGACGGTGTTGATCCTGTTGGAAATCACCCTCTGGAACCTGTTTGAAAAAACCACATTGATAGCGGATGAATACAGTGCCTACGGCCTGGCAGCCATTATTTTTCTGGGAGCCGGATACTGCCTCAAGGAAAAGGGTCACATCCGGATCACCCTGATCCTGGGATTTTTACCGGACACATTAGCCCGGGTCATCACCTGTGCCGCCACCTGTGTGACCACGGTTTTCATGGGATATCTGTGGTGGTACCTGTTTAAAATGGTCGGCTCCGCCATGCGGTATGAATCCACCTCCGGCACCCTCACCAACACCCCGCTTTGGATTCCCCAGACGATCATGCTGGCAGGGGCGGCCATGTTCTTCATCCAGCTGGCCGCCACCACCGTTAAAACCTGGCAGGCCATCCGGACCAAAGAGGAGGTTGTGTAATGGAAGCTGATCTTTTTTTCATGTCCGTGGTGGTGTTCGGAACCCTGTTTCTGCTGCTGGCCGCCGGCGTATGGGTGGGGTTTGCCCTGTTTATTGTGGGATTCATCGGCATGACCTTTTTTTCCTCCCTGCCGGCGGGCAACAACATGGCCTCATCTGTCTGGGCCACCATTGAAAAATGGGAATATGTGGCCCTGCCATTGTTTATTCTCATGGGAGAGATCCTGTACCGGTCCGGGATATCGGAGCGGCTGTTCCGGGCCCTGGTGCCGTGGCTTTATCGGCTGCCCGGCGGACTGCTCCTCATGAACATCGTATCCTGCACCCTGTTTGCCGCCGTATCAGGTTCCAGTGCCGCCACAACCGCCACAGTGGGGCGTATCACCCTGGCGGAGTTTGACAAGCTCGGGTATGACAGAAGCCTGTCCATGGGATCCCTGGCCGGGGCAGGCACCCTGGGATTTCTCATCCCGCCGTCCCTGATCATGATCATCTATGCCATTCTGGCCGAAGTATCCATCGGAAAAATGTTCATGGCCGGTATTCTGCCGGGGCTGCTTCTGGCCGGAGTCTATTCCGTCTATATTATTTACCGGGGCATCCGGAATCCGGAAATCGCGCCCCGGTCACAGGAATCCTATTCATGGGCCGACCGGTTTGTGGGACTCAAGGACCTGGCCCCAACTTTTATTTTGATCCTGATGGTGCTGGGCAGTATTTACGGCGGGTATGCCACGCCCACGGAAGCTGCGGCTTTAGGGGTGTTCGGGGCGTTTGTCTTTGCCGCCATCAACCGTCAGATGAATGCAAGGATTTTTTTTGAATGCCTCAAAGGCGCGGTGAAGACCAATGCAATGATCATGCTCATTGTGGTGGGGGCCGGTTTTTTATCCCGGGTCATGGGATTTTTGGGAATTCCGGCCGCCATTACCCAGGCCATCACCCAGATGGACCTGTCCCCTTACATGCTCATGCTTCTGCTGGGGGGGGTGTATATCCTGCTGGGGTGCCTTCTGGACGGGTTTTCCATAGTGGTGATGACCCTGCCCATTGCCCTGCCCATGGTGACGGCTGCCGGGTTTGATCCCATCTGGTTCGGTATCTATCTTATCCTCATGGTGGAGGTGAGCCAGATAACACCGCCTGTGGGGTTCAACCTGTTTGTGATCCAGGGGCTCACCGGAGAACCCATCATGAAAATCGCCCGGTATGCGCTGCCGTTTTTCTTTCTGATGCTTCTGACCACAGCCATTTTAACGGTTTTCCCGGACATCGCCCTGTATCTGCCCAACCTGATGAAAGCCAACTAAAATTATGTAAGGTAAAGAACCATGAAACACATCGATTTGAACTGTGATATGGGAGAAAGCTTTGGGGCCTATACCATCGGTATGGACCCGGAAGTCATGGACCATATCACGTCGGCCAATATTGCCTGCGGGTTCCATGCCGGAGACGCTCTGGTCATGGATAAGACCGTGAAACTGGCGCAGCTGAAAAAAGTGGGCATCGGTGCCCATCCGGGATATCCGGACCTGTTGGGATTTGGCCGGCGGTCCATGGCCTGTTCACCAGAGGAAATCACCCGATATGTCATCTACCAGACGGGGGCATTGAAAGGGTTCTGCAGTGCCCACAAGGCCCGAATGCAGCATGTCAAGCCCCATGGGGCTTTGTACCTGGATGCGGTGGAAAACGAGGTCATTGCCAGGGGTGTTGCCGATGGTATCCTGGCGGTGGATCCGGATCTGCTGTTTGTGGCACTGGCAGGCAAAAAAGGGGAAACCATGCGGCGCATGGGTGCACAGACGGGCCTGAAAGTGGTGTATGAAGCCTTTCCTGACCGGGCTTATACCCCGGAAGGCAC
>JAABUD010000101.1 GCA_011389555.1 Desulfotignum sp.
ACGATTCGAAAAATGAATTATAAATTTCATCCAGAAGCAGAAAATGAGTTTACCCTTTCCATTGATTATTATGAAGAGTGTCAAGTTGGCCTGGGTTATGATTTTGCCCAAATAATTTATTCAGCCATTCAAGGTATTTCAGATTACCCGGAAATGTGGCCTTTTTTTCATGAGGATATACAGCGGCGCCTTGTTAATCGATTCCCATATGCAATCCTTTACAGCAATGAAGTCAAATTTATTTACATTCTTGCGGTTATGCATCTCAGTCGTGATCCAAATTATTGGAAGGCAAGAGTATTATAATTGACAATTACTTTGAGAAAAAAATGTCAACCCGGACACCCGCCAGGCCGTGCTCCTGGATCACCGGATCTGTGACACCCGGTATCCTTTCGCCTGTACCCTGTATACCAGGGAGCAGAATGCCCTGATGCACAAATACCGGGGGGCGGCCGGCGATGCTCCCCAGTCTGCAGGTCAACGGCTGTTTGATTCCACGTCCTGGTAAAGGTGCGTGGACAGCACGTCATTGTGCCGCACCATGCCCACCAGCTTTTTGGGATCATTTTTGTCCACCACCACCAGCCAGGTGTTGCCGGGATGTTTCTTAAAGGCCTCCATGGCGGTTTCAATGGAGTCGTCCGGGGTCAGCTTCAGGGGGACGCGCGTGGCAATGTCCCCGGCCACCACGATATGCCGGAGGCCTGGTTCAAAAAGGGTGCCGGCGATATCGGCATATTTGATCACCCCCACCAGTTCATTCCGCCTGTTGACCACGGGCAGCTGATCATAACGGGAATGCCCCAGTGCTTTCAGGACCTCGTCAAACGGGGTGTCATTGGGAATCACCTCCACATTGCGCCGCATGATAAGGGAGACGCGGATACCGGCCCGCTGGTTTGCGGCCCCGGGAAGGGCGACCCCAAAGGCATCCTTTACCTGGTGCACTGCCTGGCCCAGACCCTCGGTAAACCCCACCGGACTCCGCAGGGCCATGAGATTGAACACGGTCACCTCACCGGCATTCACCAGGGACCACCGGGTCAGAAAAGGCCCGGCCACCTCGAACACCACCACTGCCGCCAGCACCACCGTCTGGATGCTTTGCCCCGGGCCGGGCCAGGACCGGGCCAGGGTGCCGGCAAGCCCGATGGCCAGGCCCGCCTGGGCCAGCATCGCAGGCCCCAGCCATCTCTTCTGGACATGGGAGGCACCGGCGGCAAATGCCCCCAGGGTGCAGCCGAAATACTTGCCCGCACTCCGCAAAACCACATACACCGCACCGATCCATCCCATATGCACCAGGGATTCCAGGTGAAGTTCCGCACCGGCCATGATGAAAAACAGCACATACAGCGGATAGTCAACCACTGACAGGTCTTTGATGGTCCGGTCCCCGAACGGGGACGCGTTGACAGTGGCCACACCGGCGAAAAGCGTGGCCAGCATGGCGGACACCTCCAGAAACGCAGCCATGCCCACACTGATGAACACAGCGGCCAGAACCAGGATCTGCCGGTCCACCCGGCGGATCAGCCGCTGGTCCATCACGGCGACCACCAGACCTGTGCCGATGCCCAGACCCACCGGGACCGCAATCTGATAAACCGTTTTTGACACAGATCCCGCTGCATCGGGCAGCGCAATGCCCAGGAGGATGAAAGCGACAATGGCCAACAGGTTGTTGATGCCGATCAAAGGCAGGATGGTGTCGGTCAACGGGCCTTCGGACTGACACTCCCGTATGACCATCTGGGTGGCGGCCGGTGCCGTGGTCACGGACATCACGGCCAGAAATCCGGCCACCAGGAGCGACCGGCTCAGCAGATAGGTGCCCGCGCCCACCAGCAGTGCGGTCAGCCCGATTTCAAAGGCGCTGATGAAAAACAGCCCTGATCCGATTTTCCGCACCGCCTTTAAACTGAAACTGCCGCCGATGGTGAACACAATCAGCCCCAGGATCATATCATGGACCGGGATCAGGGCATGAAACTGCCCGGTGGTAATCACCCCGGGGATGCCCAGCATCCCGCCCACAGAAGGGCCGGCAACCACGCCCACGGCCAGATAACCGGTGACCCTGGGAATCCCCAAAGTCGCACTGATCCGGCCGGCACCCAGGGCCAGCAGATACAGAATTCCCAGAGACAGCAGCACAGGCAGCATGGTCCTCCTCCATTGTTTCGCTGTTCAACAAACAGCGCTGATATAGTACCGTTCCCGGGGAAAAAACACCAGCCTGGTTTGCGAATTCCGGAAAAGTCACCCGGATCTGATACCCACTCACGCCCATCGTAGCATCGTTGAGAGGGCCGCTGTTAACAGAACAGTGATTGAAGACGCGCTTATTTCAAAATTTTCAGATTTTGAAGCTGCTGTATTATATCAAGCCGCCCGCCATGCAGGAGCAAAAGCGATCATTACAAGAGATTTAAAAGGATTTAAAGGATCTGAACTGCCTGTCTACAACCCTGATGAAATGCTTACAGCACTTCAGCTGTCAAATACCCGGGATGACTGAAGCAGAAAAAATCATGCAGCAGGACAAAGATCTTCTCCGTGAGCTGTCAAACTGATCACTCCTTTGTCAGGCTGTTTCTGGAAAAAGATGATATCAATCTAAACAGCAACAGGTGTTAACGTGTAAACGCGGGCAAGACTTGCTGCCCTCACAACATCACCTTTTCGAAGGGCATCCCGCACATCGTCCATTTTATAAGCATCCTGCAGGGAGATATAAGGAGACCAACCAGTGTCTGTATAAATATATTCAACATCAATTTCAGCGACATAGTTCCCTTCATGAACCAGTTTTTTTTGTTTCCTGGTTTTCATCATTTTCTACTCCTAAAATCCTCACTCCATTTATCTGGATCAGGCCTATATGCCGTGACAAGTAATGCTGGTCTCTTTGTGCCCTTGGCTATACCCCATACAGCATGAACAGGTTGATTTTCTTTATCATACTGAAGAACAAGCACACATGGCCCTTTTTAGAAATTCGGATAATTTTCAAGCAAAACAGCATTTTCCATACCCGACACCAAAGTGCGCACTGTAAGGCTATCTGCTGAAAGTTCATCGTAAGCATGTACTGATATTCTGACATCACCTTCAAATACTAAATTCTTCAACAATTCAAGTATTCTGCTCATATTTTAAGATTATCATGGATCTATCTTGAGAACAACAACACTGACAGACATTTGACAAATATTTTTTTGGTTTCGAGCCGGCAATCCATTCCCTCCCCAACCGATTTTTGGGTGTGAACCGGTGCGGTTGACGAATTCTTGATAAAACCGGTTAACCTGCTTTTCAAAACTTTGTGCTCCTGGCCCTCTTTGAAAAAATCAATCGCATCGAGGGCATAGCTCCCAATGAGTTTTTTGAATACCGCCGAAAATGTTTCAGGTTTTCCAAAACAGTCCATTCCCGCCATTTCACCATTGATCATGAACGCTGCACCAACCTGCGAGTCGATGATGTTGAATCCTTTTATATATTGGTCGATTGCCGGCTTTTCTTTTTCATAAATCTCACCCATGGCCATGCTGGGAGAAACCGCATCACGCCGTCGCGCTTTTTTTGACACCTCATCCCATATCGCATTCTGGTCAGAGTTAAAGGATCCTCTGTCCCGGACGGAAAAATTGACCTGCTGCGATTTCATTGCCCGCATGTTTGAGGACATGATCCGTTCTTTTGAAGAAAAAACTGAAGCGTCATCTGACCACCTTCCCTGTTCAACACAGCTCACAGGAATAATGATCTCAGCTTCCGCCGGCACCAGGATTGTAGTGTTGACAATCCTGTTCTGCTTTGCCCCGACAAGTTCCTCGCCATCTAAAATAAGCACCCTTGTCGATGATTTGTTCACCACCTTCAGTTCGGGGACTGACCCGTGTTTATCGATCTCGTGAATCTCGATGGTGTGTTGATTCAGGGCCTCATCAAGGGTCAGATAATCGAATATGACCTTGTAATCCGACAAAAGCGGGTAGATTGCAAGATTCTTAAAAGACTGTTGTCTGCCTGTTTTCAGCGCCCCAAAATAAGTTGATATGATTTTTTCCATGATATCCTGCCTCCTTTCAATGGTTTTACTGAGACAATACCACCTCTCTTTGACACATCCGGTCACAACTCCCCCAAAAAAAACATCTTGAATTCCGTTTG
>JAABUD010000102.1 GCA_011389555.1 Desulfotignum sp.
GAACGGACCGCCCGTTCCGGTGTATCATAGGTCGGAATACCGGCTTCATTTAAAACCGCCACCGCCGTTTCAATGCTTTTCCCGCCCATCCAGCAGGCAAAGACCGGGTATTCACGCCCGCTGACGGCAGACGCCAGCATCTTTGCCACCGGTAAAGGATCGGCAATGGCCTGGGGGGCGAAAATGACCAGAACCCCATCCAGGTTTTTTGAATTAAAGCAGACCGAAAGGGCCTGACCAAAACGGTCTGCCGTTGCATCCCCAAGGATGTCGATGGGGTTACCCCGGCTCCAGAAAGGCGGCAGGAATGCATCCAGCGCCTGGATTGTTTCAGTGTCCAGCGGTTCGGGTGCTTTTCCATATCCGGCAAGGGTATCGGCAGCCATTACACCGGGCCCGCCCCCATTGGTGAGGATCGCCAGCCTGGGGCCCCGGGGACGCGGCTGCTTGGCCATCAGCTCTGCGCAGTCAAAAAGTTCTTCAATGGAGTCCACCCGCACGATACCGGCACGCTTAAAGGCCGCATCATACACGGCATCTTCTCCTGCCATGGCGCCGGTGTGAGACGCCGCCGCTTTTTCACCGGCAGGGCTCCTGCCGGATTTCAGCACGATAATGGGTTTCACCCGTGATACGGAACGGGCCGCACTCATGAATTTGCGGACATTGGTCAGATTTTCAATATACAATAAAATACTTTTTGCCGAAGAATCATTTCCAAGATAATCGATCATATCTCCGAAATCGATATCCAGCATGGACCCGATGCTCACAAAATGGCTGAATCCCATGCGCTCTTTGGCGGCCATATCAAGAATGGCGCCGCATATGGCACCGCTCTGGGAGACAAAGGCCAGGTTTCCGGCCAGGGGCATACCCGAGGCAAACCCTGCATTGAGATTCACGCCCGGCCGGATAAGCCCCATGCAGTTGGGCCCCAGGATACGAAGCCCGCCGTCATAGGCAATTTTTTGGATCTGGTCTTCGATTTCACGGCCCTGGTCCCCCACTTCCCTGCCGCCTGCCGAAATAATAATCGCACAACGTACCTTTTTTTCGACACAGTCCGTCACAATATCAATGGCGGTATGAATGGGGGTGGCAATAATGGCAAGATCCACCCCCGGCATCAGATCACGGACCGATTTTACGCAGTCATGATCTTGTAAGGTTTTATATTTCGGATTCACCGGCAGAATCTTTCCTGAAAATCCGCCGTCGATCAGATTTTTCATCAACGCATGGCCGATGGCTCCCTTTTTCTTACTGGCCCCCACCACTGCGATGTGGCGGGGATTGAACATGTGTTTTAAATGATATTGTCCCATATTTATCCTTATTTTTTATTGCCTGACACAGGGAAGGTCATAAAACGAATTCTCCATTAATTCAGAAATGGTTAAGAGCAAGCTTCATGCCATGACTGTCCCCTGTTTTCCAATGCAGCCGGCCATGCCGGTTTAAAGGAGATATCCGTTCTTTTAAAACGTTGCGTGATATAAAACCCGGCCGGAAAAAGGCCATATGTGACCAGTGGTCATATATTCAGGGATTGCGGGTTTCACCGTTAGATTGTTTGCTTGTAAAACTCTTCCTGGCTGGTGACCGCATTCGGATTTTTGGTTTGTTCGGTCGGTACGGTTCCTTCTTTGAAACACTCAAGAATCACCTTTTTTGATCCGAGAATTGGTAACAGTCCTGTTTTAGCATCGATTTTTGCAAAAATAACGTCTCCCGGCACTTGAAAGAACTGAATCGGCTTATCCGCCAGCATTCTTTTCATAAACCCCAGCCAGATCGGACTTGCCGCTCTGGAGCCGGTTTCTCCTTTACCCAGACCCACTTCCTCATCAAACCCTACCCATGTTCCGGTAGTATATCTGGGCGTATACCCGACAAACCAGGCATCATACAGGTTGTTGGTGGTGCCTGTTTTACCGGCAACCGGCCGGTTCAACTCCCGAACCCGCTGCCCGGTTCCCTGCTGGACCACCCCTTCCAGCAGACTGGTGATAATATAAGCGGTGCTTTTCTGTATTATCTTTTTGCGGGCCGGCGCCGCCTCTTCAAGGACTTTTCCGTCCCGGTCTATAATTTTTACAATAAAGACAGGTTCAATCCGGTATCCGGCATTGGCAAACACGGAATATGCCTTGACTATTTCCAGTAAAGAAATACCGGAGGACCCCAGTGCAATGGAAAGATTCCGATTCAACGGCGAGGTAACCCCCAACTTTTGGGCATAATCAATTGCGTAATCAATACCGATATCTTTTAAAAGTTTGATGGCGATCAGATTACGTGAATGCGCCAGGGCATTGCGAAGCAGGATCGGGCCTTGAAATTTTTTATCATAGTTTTTCGGCTTCCATTCAAAATTACGTTTTACATCCTTATAAACAATCGGTGAATCGATCAGAATGGAAGCAGGCGTATAACCCTTATCGATAGCAGCGGCATATATCAGCGGCTTAAAAGCGGAGCCCGGCTGCCGTCTGGACTGAACTGCGCGATTAAACTGACTTCGCTTAAAATCACTCCCCCCCACCATCGCCTTGACATAACCTGTTTCAGTTTCCAGTGACAGTAAGGCGGACTGGACTTTTGGAATTTGCTCCAGAGTCAACGCCCAGGGTTCCGGATCTTTCTTTTTCTTTTTTATCCTGACCAGGATGACATCCCCAACCTTTACTGCACCTGAGGGATGCTTCAACCGGGTTTCATAGAAGGCGACTTCCGGGTCCGGTCTTCGCGCCCAGCGCATATCACCGATATAAATCATGCCGATCGCTTTTCCCATACGAACGGTTACGGAACCCTGACCATCATCAACAGCCATGACCACCCCCTCAAGCGTTTGTCCCTCCTGTGGAAGTGATTCTTCCAATTTTAGCTGCGCTTTTTCTAAATATGCTTCGATCTCTTCGGTTGCCAGATGCCGGATCGGTCCACGATATCCCTGTCTTTTATCGAGCGCTAATAATCCTTTTTTGATTTCCTCGAGTGCGATCTTTTGCATTTCAATATTAACGGCTGTGTAAATCCGCAATCCGCCGGCATATAAAATATCCGCACCATATTTACTCTCGATATACTGCCGAACATATTCGGTGTAAAACGGTGTCTCTTCAATATACAAGTTGGGCCGATTCTTGATTTCCAACTGGGTGTCGATGGCTTCGGCACCCTGGATATTTGAAATATAGTTTTCTGCAACCATTCTGTTCAATACATACATTTGTCTCTCTTTGGCCCGCTCCGGGTGTTGGAAGGGGGAGTAGCTATTGGGGGATGGGGGTAATCCTGCTAACATGGTGCATTCCGCAAGGTTCAGGTCTGAAACGGATTTACCGAAATAAGTCTCAGCCGCAGCCTGAACACCGTACGCACCATAACCCAGATATATCTGATTCAAATACAAAAATAAAATTTCCTCTTTTTCAAACGCATTCTCAATCCGATAGGAGAGAATGGCTTCCTTGATTTTGCGGGTATAACTTTTTTCCGGGGTCAGAAAAAAGGCTTTTGTAACCTGCTGCGTAATGGTACTGCCCCCCTGTACAATGGTTTCTGCTTCGATATTTTTTAAAAAGGCTCTGATAATACTAAAATAATCAATCCCATGATGTTTAAAAAAGCGTGAATCCTCTGCCGCTACAAACGCCTGTTTCAGCACCAAGGGCATTTGATCCAGTGAAATAACGGTGCGGCGTTCTTTAAAAAATTCTGCAATTTTACGGTTATCATCCGAATACACGGTCGTAGTGATGGGGGGGCGGTAATCGGCCAGGAGATTTGAAACCCCCGGGAGATCTTTGGCGAGGTAGAAATACACACCCAAAACTGCGGTCAAAGTGCAGGCAGCCATAATGGCAATAAGGACGAACAGAATTTGAAAGATCCTGGACAGACGGTTTGCCGGTCTGCGGGGCTTATTTTTTGAATGGACTGATGTCTTATTTTGTGATTTTGTCATGATTTAACCGTTTGTAATTCATTTGTTCATCAATCACAGCAACTTTGGCGTGCATGAGGCTGTTTTGGTATTCATGGATTTGATATCGTCATCTTGTTTAATTTTCGTTGTCAAAGGCCCTTCTTTTATATATATATCGCTCGCAGATCT
>JAABUD010000103.1 GCA_011389555.1 Desulfotignum sp.
CCGTGGCCCGTGCCTGCACTGAAATCAAAATGCCTGAATCAGCTTCACACCGGCTGGGAGACATGTCATGATTCAGACTAAACGACCACCGGCTACAAGCCGGTGGGTTTAAAGCTCGGCGGGCTTAACCGCCGACTGAAAGCTAATACGTCTGAAAGACGGTGGCTTTAAACCACGGGCTTAAAAAACGGCTAAAGCCCGCACAGTAACAGTAAAAAGCTGATTGTCATTGTTTCCGCACTGATAATGGTGTCAGTGACCGGATCCTGTACCCGCGAAGATGAGATCCGCATCGGGTTTGCGGGCCAGCTGACCGGGATATTTTCGGACCTGGGGGTCCAGGGCCGGAACGGTGCGGCCCTGGCCGTGGAGGAGATTAATGCCGGCGGCGGGGTGACTGGAAAGCAGCTGAAGCTGATCCCGGAAGACGACGGCAATACACCGGAAAAAGCCCGGCAGGCGGTCAGGAACCTGATCCAGCAGGAGGTGACAGCCATTGTGGGCCACATGACTTCCGGCCAGAGCCTGGCAGGGCTTCCCGTGGCAGAAAAAGCGGGAGTGGTGATGCTGAGTCCCACCACGTCCACACCGGCCCTTACCGGAAAAAAGGACATGTTTTTTCGGGTACAGCCCAGTACGGTTCACACGGCTGAAAGTCTGGGACGGTTTGCCGCAGAAAAACTGAAACTGACCCGTATAAGTACGGTCCGGGATCTGGACAATGATGCGTACACCGCCCCGTTCAATCAGCATTTCATCCGGCAGTTTGAAAAAGCAGGCGGCCGGATTGCGGCAACCTGCTGACCCACCAGGACATGTCCCGGGTCGAGCGGCAGGACAATGTCGGACATATGGAGATTCTGACATCATTACGGAATAATCAAGCTGCATCCGGTTTTTACCGGGAACCGGACGGTGTGATGCTGATGAGCTCGGTGGCTTTGCCCATGGGGAACTGGAAACTGATCATTGCCCAGGATGCCGTGACCCTGTTCCAACCGATTTTGGTGACAGTGGTGCTGGGGTTGTATTTTCTGGTGTTCTTTCTGCTCAATCGGCAGATGCAGGGCATTGACGCTTCCCCCGGGACAAACCCTGACCATCGAGGAATACCTGCCCGGAGAGAACGGCAGTATCCGGACATTTTTGACCAAAAAATTCCCGGTTTACGACACATCCCATGATACCCTGATGGGGGTCGCCACCCTGAGTACCGAGGTTACCGCCCGGAAACAGGCGGAAGAGCAGCTCAACCAGGCCCAGAAAATGGAATCCGTGGGCCGGCTGGCCGGCGGGGTGGCCCATGATTTCAACAACATGCTCACCGCCATTATGGGGTATGCCCAGGCTGCCATAGATGAAATCACCCCTGCCGGGCCTGCACACCAATATCTGCAGGAGGTGCTGCATGCGGCTGGCCGTTCCGCCGATCTGACCCGGCAGCTGCTGGCCTTTGCCAGAAAACAGGCCATCGAACCCAAGATCCTGGATCTGAACCGGACCATCAATAAAATGATGAACATGCTCCACCGGCTTATCGGCGAAGATATCCATATGGTTTTCAACCCGACGGAAAATCTGTGGCAGATCAAAATGGATCCCACCCAGATCGACCAGCTGCTGGCCAATCTGTGTGTCAACGCCAGGGACGTCATTTCCGGGGTCGGTACCATTACCATTCAAACAGGGATGAAAAGGGTTGATCAGGCAGAACAATGGTTTTATCCATGTTACCAGTAATCCGGGACAGGGGACTACCTTTACCATTCATCTGCCCCGGTATGCCTCTTCCTTTCGGGAACCGGTTGATGAAAAACCGGCCCCCTCCCCTGCGGCAAAGGGTACCGAAACCATACTGGTGGTGGAGGATGAGCCGACAATTCTAGACATGACCCGGATGATGCTGGAGCGGCAGGGATATACCGTTCTGACTGCAGGCACACCGGGTGAGGCCCTGGCCCGGGCTGAAACGCACCAGGGAAAAATTCATCTGGTGCTGACCGATGTGATCATGCCGGAAATGAACGGCCGGGATCTGGGCCGGCGGGTCCAGGCCCTTTATCCGGATATCCAGTGCCTGTACATGTCCGGCTATACAGCCGATATCATTGCCCACCAGGGGGTGCTGGACCAGGGAACCCGGTTTATTCAAAAACCTTTTTCCATGCGGGATCTGGCAGTACTGGTAAGGGAGATCCTGGATACAAAAAAATAACAAATATGCGGGGTACTAAATTCCTGATCCCAAAGAGGAAACAGGATATTGTAGGAGGAAATACAGACATGATTGCTTTGGAGAATATCACCATCGGTAAGAAACTGATTTTAGCCACCCTTGCCGTAATCATCGCCGGTCTTGGGGCACTGGCAAGCATTATGTTCATCCGGGCTAGTGCCATGCAGACTACGTCGGCAGATGAAACGTATCCTTGAGGCAAATGACAACATGACGCAGATTTCAGAGGCCACGGCTGAAGTGACCCGGAATATCGCCCGGGTCAATCAGGATACGGACCAGATGAATACCGGCAGCGTCCAGGTCGATGACAGTGCCAAACAACTCTCGAAACTGGCAGCAGAATTGAATGGCATGCTGGGTCGGTTTAAAATCTAACGCAGGAAACCCGCAAGCCAAGTGCCCTCTTCAGTTTCTTGTTTTTTTTAGCAGGGACTGAGGAGTAAGGCACTAACAGCTTTCATCATTTGTTGTGGTCTCTCAGGCCATGTTTGTTATTGGTGTAACAATTCAGGGTTGAGCAGGTCCATGTTGTCATCTTTCATGGCCAGGGCGAAAATCTGGTTCCGGGTCAGAAACTGGACCACGTCAGGGGGCAGATAGAGGGAAGCCAGGACAGGGACAATGGTTTTTGCGCGGGCAGAGGGGAACCAGTCCGTGATCTCCGGGACAAAGTCGATGAATTTCTGAATATCGGTGGTCCGGGGGGTGGCTTTGGTCTCCACCACAAACAAATGGTTTTCACTTTCCGCCACCACGTCGAATTCCCGGCGCATGGTGCCGGATCCATTTTTTTTCTGCAGCCGTATGGCAAAAAAATCAAATTCCGCCACCTGGAAGTATTCCCGGGCAACACCACTGATACAGGGAGCCACAATATCTTCCACCACCGTGCCCATTTTATTGGCCAGTTCCCCCCATTTTTTATTCATGGCCTTTCTGTCGGCACGGGATTCAGCAATATCCGCCTCCACCATGGATTTGAAATCCCGCATCTCATCCTTGAAATCCCGCATCTCGTCCTTGAAATCCCGCATCTCATCCTTGAAATCATTCATTTCACTTGAAAGGATGGAAATGTTTCTTTCAAGACGGGAAAGGCTGGTGCTGCTGGTAACGATGAATTGCCCCAGCACCGATTCCAGGTAATCAAATTTTTCCTGAGCAGCTGTTTCCATGTTATGCTCCACAGGTTTGTTTAACAGATGGGGGTTAAAATCATATTCATGATTATAGTTAAGTACTCTGGTTAAAGCAAGGCATTTATAACGTTTGAAATATTGGAAGAACGGTGGGCCGTGGCCTGGGATCTGCTGATCTTTTCCAAGATGCTGTGACTGCGCTTTCACACCGGGAAACAGATGTATTCCTCCTGATGGGAAAAGGACTGCCGCCCCGAAAAATTGCTGCGGAACTGAATATCAGTGCCAAAACCGTTGAATCCCACCGCCGTAATATACGAAAAAAACTGCACATCTCTTCCGCCTCTGAAATGATTCAGTTTGCCGTTGACTGGACGCGACGGAACTGTTCATAAAGCATTTTGGCCTTTTCTAAGTCAATTGACTTAAAATTATCGTAACAACCCTAAGATTATCGTCTGATTTCATCGAATACAAAAGGATTCTATTGAATTTCCCTCCCCAATTGATTAATAAATCCTAAAATACTTCCTGAAAAACTTATGACATGGGGGCGGTAATCAAATGATCCAAGTGAAATGGTATAACAGTATCCCGTGGCCCGTGCCTGCACTGAAATCAAAATGCCTGAATCAGCTTCACACCGGCTGGGAGACATGTCATGATTCAGA
>JAABUD010000104.1 GCA_011389555.1 Desulfotignum sp.
CATATTCACTGAAGTCCAGTTTATCACCGTTCCCTGCAGCGTTGGCATTGAATGCATCGATAAACACATCGGAGATTTCCTCCCCTGCGAACTGCATGATTTCCCGCTTGTCCGAGAAGTCGTTGATGTATTCCAGCTCTGCTTCACCAAGCTTGATGGTTACAGGGCCGTCAAAGCCCGCATCAAAAGCACGTACACGGAGCATGTCAACGGTACCATCTGCAGTACGCTGCCCCGCTTCGGTCAGGTCGGGAAAAATCGGGGACAGAAAAATCGGGGACAGACCACGTTTTTACCGTTTTTTTTAGCGTATCTGCCAGACGTGGATGACCGATCGGTATTCGTCTGCCAGCCGTTCCACGATATAGAGGATGCCGTTTTCATCATCAAAGGCGGCCGCGCCCAGCAGATCCCGTTTGTATTCCGCATGGTGCAGGGCAGGGTCGAACAGCACCGGGGTGATATCCAGATACGCATAGGGCTGGGGGTCCCATGTTTCCATGTCTCCGGATGCTGCAGCGCCCAGGTCCTCGGGATCATAAAACAGGATCCAGGCCTGATAGGAATCGGCCCAGTATCCCCGGTTGTCATAGGGCCAGTCCGGCACATCCGGGCAGGTGGGCGGGGTCTGTTCCGCGCAGTCATAAGGCCATTCCACACCGTTGGCAAACCCGTACCAGGAACGTCCCGCTGCCTTGGTGCCGGTAAAGACCAGGGCGGACCGGGTGCCGGCGGTCAGCCAGGCTGTCCCTGTCCAGTGATCGGCCTCCTGATAATGCACCATTTTTTGGGATGAATCCGACACAATGTCCGGGGCCCCGGGCACCTGGGTGCCGTAGAGCAGCAGCGGCACCACACGGGTAAGGGGGGCATCTGGAGGCGGGAGCGCCCCAGTTTCATCATACGGGGTATAGGCGTACAATGCCGGCCCCAGCCCGCCCCAGACACCTTCCCGGAACCTGCCGGATACCAGGTCCATCCCCGGGGCAAACCGGGCTGCCCAGGCTTTTGGAACAGCGGTGAGATAATCATTGCTCACGTAATTGGTGAAACCACTGAAAAACCAGGGACCGTAGGGTGCGGGGCTGCCCAGGTCCGCACCGGCCAGGCCGTGGGACACCTCGAAACCCTGGAAATGCTGCCCGACACAAAAGGCAATGCTCTCCTCTCCCGTTCCATCCTGTCCGGGCAGATATGCCAGGCCCAGGCTGGGAATCTCCAGGGCCTGCATGTCGAACATCCCGGCGGTGATGTCTGCGAAGGGCTGCAGGGTAAGGGCCGTGTTCAACAATGCAGGATCCTGTGCAATCACCGGTTCCGGAATACTGATTTCCGACACCTGCATCTGGTGGACATGCCCGGCCCCGAACAAAGAACCGGGATATCCGTCAGGCGCCCCGTCCGGATCTCCGGAAGGATACCAGGTCAGGGCCGTACCGCTGTAATCCCAGTCTGATCCGCCGGACGGGCCGGGCAGGCGGAACGCTCCCCGGTATTCCAGGTCTTCGGGCTGGATCCGGAAGGCCCCGGCATCAGGGATATCACCATTGTCGGGGATATCTGCATTTTCAGCCGTCACTGTCAGGCCGGCCAGTTTCACCCGGTTGTCCTGAATGCGCAGCTCCAGGCTGGTGCCGCCGCCAAAGGAGATGGTCTGGACAAAGGTGGTTGCCGGCAGGCTGCAGACCGTGCCGTCCCTGCCGTTGAATGTGACCACAGACCCGGACCGGGATACCTGGAAATTCGCCTGCCCGGATGCAAACACGATGGTGTTGTTCCCCGGAAAATTGACCAGCTGCGCTTTTGCCCCGGTTCCCAGATTAATGTGATTGTCTGCGGCAGTTCCGTACACAACCACCTCACTGCCCGCGGACACGGTATGCGCCGGCGCATCTGCGGTCAGAACAATGATCTCTTTTCCCGTGACGGCAGTACCTGGAACCAGCAGACAACCAACCAGAACCGCCTGCACAGCCAACCGGGCGAATGAAAGGTTGGCCAAAAGAAACAATCTTACCATATGCCACCTCCTGTATTGTATTAAAAAAACGGTAAAAAAACGGGGACAGACCACGTTTATTTCCCGTTGGATGTCAATTGTTCCGATATGCCTGAAAACCCTTCTATAGCAGTCGCCACTGGCGTGAAACTGGATAAACTCCTGTGCCAAATCCAGCCAGAAATAGCGGCGGCTGAAGGTATCATGGCAGGGGCCTCAAAAACGCGGTATAGTCCCGGAAGGTGTTCAGCGCGTTCAGGTTGGCCGGCTGAAGCAGCAGGCACGATTTTTCTCAGCCGGGACCACCCCTTGATACGGTTTGGAATTGAAACTCTTTTTGCCATACCAGACCCGACCGTCCGATGTCAACTGGAAAAAACGTGGTCTGTCCCCATTTTTTGCGTTTTTTTAAAATGAATTGCACAAAAACCTGGATATGATAAAGTCATTTTCGATGATGATGACAGACTTTCAAAAAAAGCAAAAACATCAAATGGAGTCGGGATTGAAACAAAATAAAAATATGGAGACCGGGTTTGTTCTGTCGCTGGTTGTTCCGGTATTCAACGAAGCCGAGGCTGTTGGGTTGTTTGTCGACAAAGTGATAGAAGTCTTTACGGCTGAACCGAATTCTGAAATTGAATTTGTTTTTGTAAATGACGGAAGCAGTGATAACACGCTGGATGTTCTTTTGGAATTACAGCAAAGGTGCCAAAATCTAAAAATTGTCGATTTGAGCCGCAACTTTGGAAAGGAAGCTGCCCTGACAGCTGGATTGGATGCAGCTGCGGGAAATGTTGTGGTTCCGATAGATGTTGACCTGCAGGATCCGCCTGAGCTGATTTTGGAAATGATCAATAAATGGCGAGAGGGCTACGAGGTCGTGCTTGGAAGACGTATCAACCGTGATACGGACTCATTGCTTAAACGTGTGTCAGCCAATTGGTTCTATCGCATACATAACATAATGGCACATCCAAGGCTGCCGAAGAATGTTGGGGATTTCCGTTTGATGGACCGCTCCATTGTAGAGGCCATAAAGCAGCTTCCTGAGTCACGCCGATTCATGAAGGGTCTCTTTACCTGGGTTGGCTTTCGCACAACTTATGTTGATTACGTAAGACCCAATAGAGCCGCCGGCACAACCAAATTCAATGGCTGGAAATTATGGAATTTTGCATTGGAGGGAATTACCAGCTTTTCAACGGCACCGCTTCGGATTTGGGCGTATCTGGGGTTTACCGTATCACTTGTTTCTTTTGTTTTTGCCGTATTTATTGCATTAAAAGTATTAATGCACGGGGTGGATGTTCCGGGCTATGCATCACTTATGGTGGCTGTGACATTTCTTGGCGGATTGCAGCTTATCGGTATCGGCGTAATTGGAGAATATCTTGGAAGGGTGTACATCGAATCAAAACGCCGTCCTACATACCTGGTTCGGCGCGTATTTGAACCAGAGGATAAGCATGGATCTTAAAGAAACAGATATTCTTGGTAAAAACATAGGAAATCACTGGTATTACCGCTCAAAAGCCAAAGCCCTGAAAAGGCTTTTGGGAGATGCTGCAATTCAAAACATTCTGGATGTGGGAGCCGGCTCCGGTTTTTTTTCCAAATATCTTCTGTCTGTTACAAATGCAAAAACAGCGCTTTGTGTGGACATCAGTTATGATGCGGAGTTTGATGACACTGCGGCCGGCAAACCGATACATTACCGGCGGTCAATTGATACGTCAGATGATATGTCAGATGTTGCGTCAGATGATACATCAGATGCTGACATAGTTCTTTTAATGGATGTTTTGGAGCATGTTGACGATGATATTGGCCTGCTGCAGGGTTATGCAGAAAAGGTTTCCAAAGGAACGCTTTTTCTCATATCGGTTCCGGCTTTTGGATTTCTTTGGAGTGGACATGATGTTTATTTAGCGCACAAACGGCGGTATACATTAACACAAGTTGAAAATGTAGTTGAATGTGCCGGTTTAACTGTCAAGAGCAGTGTGTATTATTTTGGTGCAGTGTTTCCCATTACGGCTTTCC
>JAABUD010000105.1 GCA_011389555.1 Desulfotignum sp.
TCCCGGAAAAATACCAGGGGTTTGCCCCGGAGCATCTGAAAGTGCAGAGAAAAGTTGATGCCTGCAAAGATCATGAAAGCCACGATCACATAATGGATGTAGGCGCTGTCATAGTGGGCAATGGAGGTGTTTTTGGGGGAAAAACCGCCGGTGGGCAGGGTGGTCAAAGCATGGCAGATCGATTCAAAAACAGGCATGCCGCCAATGGCCAGAAGAATAACCAGCAAAATGGTCAGACCGGCATATACCATCCACAGAATTTTGGCGGAATCACTCAGGCGCGGGGCCAGTTTGTCCGGCACTGGACTGGGCACTTCTGCCTTGTATAACTGGATACCGCCCACCCCCAAAAACGGCAGGATGGCCAAAGACAACACAATGATGCCCATGCCCCCCAGCCACTGGATCAGGCTCCGCCAGAAAAGCAGGCTCGGGGCTGCTGCCTCGATATTGGTCATGACCGAGGAACCGGTGGTGGTGAATCCGGAAATGGATTCAAACACCGCATCGGTAACGGTTGCAAAATCCGGGGAAAAATAAAAGGGCAGGGCACCGAACACCCCGATGGCGGTCCAGCTCAAAGCCACCACTGCCATGCCTTCTTTCTGGTTGATGAACGGGGCATCCTCATCCATATGCCGGGACAGCAGTTTGAGTAACAGCCCTGCTGCAGCGGTTATTACCATGGACCACATAAAAGTAATATGAGCGCCGTCCTTGAAATACACACTCACCACCAGGGGGGTGGCCATGATAAGGGCCAGCACCAGCAGAAAAAGACTGATAATACCTGAAATATACCGCCACCGCATTTAGAAAAATTCCAGTTTCACGGTGAGCAGTTTTTCCATTTTTTTGACAGCCTGCTTGACCGTGAACACGATGATCTGGTCTCCAGGGTTTACCACACTGTCTCCTGCGGGGATGATGATGGTGCCATTCCGGATGATGCACACCAGCAGTGCTCCTTTGGGTATATGTATGTCCTTCAGGGGCCGATCCGTGATGTCTGAGGTTTCCAGGGCGATAGCCTGAATAAATTCTCCGCGCTCCCCGAATATGGAGATATCGGACAGCACCTTTCCCTGCCTGACATTCTGGAGAATGGAACTGACCGCAGACAGGCGGGGGCTGACCACTTTTTCAATGCCGATGGTGGCCAGAAAGGGATAGTAGCTGGATTTTCCAATCCGGGTCACCGTGTTCTCAACCCCCAGGTTTTTGGCCAGAAGAGAGACCAGCACATTGGTTTCATCATCATCTGTGACTGAAATCACGGCATCGATCTGGCTGAGGTTTTCTTCTAAAAACAGTTTCTGGTCTGAGCCGTCCCCATGGAGCACCACGGTTTTGTCCATCTGTTCCGCCAGTTCCAGGCACCGGGTTTTACTGGCTTCTATAAGTCTGGTTTTGATGCCTTCTTTTTCCATCTGTCCGGCAAGGCGGGCACCGATGCGTCCCCCTCCCACAATCAACGCACTTTGAATGGGTTTGACCTGAATGCCGAAAAGTTTCAGGGTATCGTGGAGCTGGTCTGCCTGGCAGACAAAATATACCAGGTCTTCGGGAAAAATACAGTCCTCTCCCCGGGGAACAATCACATCGTTTTTTCTGATGATGGCGGCTATAAGGGGCCGGGTGTCCCCGAATCGGTCCTGAAAATCTTTCAGACAAACCCCTGCCATGACCGAGTCATATCCAATGCGGATGCCGGTATACCGGACTTTTCCCTCAGCAAATCCGCCGGCATCCAGGGCCTGGGGAATATCCACCAGTCTGCGGATGGTATTGACCACCTCAATTTCAGGGTTGATGATGGTATCAATATAGGGAATCTGGTTTTTAAAGATTTCATGGTAGGCATCAAAATCAGTGTTTCTTATGCGTGCCAGTTTTTTGGTGGACGGGGACAAAAGATTGGTGACCAGGCAGGCGGTGAGGTTGATCTCATCACTGTCAGTGACTGCCAGCAGGATATCGGTTTCCTGTATCCCGGCCTGGGTCAAAATTGCAGGACTGCTGCCGGACCCTTCTATCACCTGGACATCCAGGTCTTCAAACAGCACCCGGGCCAGGTCCGGATTTTTTTCAATGACCACCACCTGTTTGTTTTCCGATGCCAGGCGGGAGGCAATGTTGTACCCGACCTCTCCTGCACCCACAATGATGATTTTCACGTCTTTTCTCCTGTTGAACCCCGAGGGTGTGGTGGTATCATACCTTGTCTGAGCGTGTCACACCAGAGAATCTGTTATGGAATGATATCGCAGACCATATCAAACAGATCCGCCAGCCGCAGAATTCCCACCACCCGGTCATTTTCCACTACCAGCAGGGACTGGTGACAGCCGATGATGAACTGGTGGACCGCCTCTGACACAGGGGCATCGATATTGACGTATTCGCCTTTGGAGGGGGTATACATGATTTCCTTGACAGGCGTTTTGCCAGCCTTTGCCACTAAAGTGTCCATGGACTCATGCCACAGGCTGTACTTGTCCACCAGAGAATACAAAAATTCCTGGTTGAATCCGAAATGGGACAGGCTCACGCTGCCGGCCTGGTCAGAGCCGGCAAACTGCCGGTATTTGGGCTCCAGGGCCTTGAGTATCTCCCGGATTCCCACTTTACCGATAACATGGTGATCAGCATCATACACCAGTACGGCCCGGTGCTTGTGGTGCAATTGTTTATCCGTGTTGGACTGTTTCAATGCCTGGATGGCGCCGGCCAGATCTTGTGTATCCGTTACTGTGGCGTAATCAGACAGGGTGATCATTATCTCTTTGACTTTTTTTGTTTTCATGGTGTGCCTTTCCTGAAATTGGATATATTATCAATACGGCTTGTTTCATAACCCGGTATTTTTTTTTGCCTCCTGCCCGGTGCATGGGAAGATATGTTCAATACACCGGGCAGAGAAGCAGGGTTAATTCAGGAGAACGGGCATGCCCAGCATCGGCCAGATCAGCAGCACAGCCAGTGCCGTCAGGGCCATGAGCAGAATACTGGCCGGTATGCCGTATCCGAAAAATTCACCGGATGTGAACTGTCCGGAGTTGTAGGCAATGGCATTGGGGGCCGCGCCCACCAGCAGCAGGAACGGCATGCCGGCCACCACAAGGGCTGAGAACACGATGACTTCAGCTGCAACACCCAGGTAGGGGGCCACCACCAGGGCCACGGGAACAGAAATGGCAATGGCCGCCACATTCATGATAAAGTTGGTCATGAGCATGACAAAAAAGGCAATGGCCATGACAAACACAAACCAGTGGGCTTCAGTGAAAAATCCCAGCCAGTTGATGGCCAGCCATTCGGCGGCCCCGGTCTGCCACAGGCAGAACCCCATGCTCATGGCCCCGGCAAACAGCAGAATGATGTTCCATGGCACATCTTCCAGATCCTTGATATCTAAAATCCCCACAATGAAAAACAGGACGGTGGACACCAGCAGGACAGCGGCTTTGTTGAACGGTTTCAATGCCGGAATGAAGGACTGCAGAGAAAGAAACAGGATCACACCGAAGATAATGACGGTAGCGATGATTTCATGCCGGGTGAATGCTCCCATGTCATCACTGAGCCGCCGGGCTTTTTCCCGCAGCCCCGGGATCACGGCTTTTTCCGGTTTGAAAAATACCATGAAAAAGCCCCAGAGCGCAAATACCATGATCCAGCCAATGGGAAACATATAATAGGTCAGTTCGAAAAAAGTGACTGTCTTGTTGGTGATCTCTTCATAAAATCCCAGGGCAACGATACCCCGGGCCGCCCCCAGCAGGGTGATGATACTGCCGGCACCGGCCACGTAAGCCATGCCCATGAACAGCCCCTTGCCGAATCTGGTGGGCGCCTCTTCATCCGTGTACAGGGCATAGATGGACAGCAGCAGCGGATACATGGTGGCAGCCACGGCGGTGTGGGCCATCACATGGGTGAGCAGGGCCGTGACCACAAAGCATCCCAGGTAGATCATGGAGGTGCGCTCTCCTACGATGATGAGCATTTTATAGGCCAGGCGCTTGGTGATGCCCACCTTG
>JAABUD010000106.1 GCA_011389555.1 Desulfotignum sp.
CAACTGATAAGTGACAGCAACGGTAGAATGACATGGACAGGGAATACAAGAGCAGCGATGCGAGAGTTATGAGCATGGGCGATCTTGAAAATGCCTGACGGGTTTGTGATTTCATCCCAGTGAATGGACGGCTGTAGGTGTTTTGCAGATCGGAACTCAGCCAGTCATTATCCGAAAAATTCAAACACATATTTGGCCGCTGTCAGTAACATGACCCCGGTCAGCATACATTTGATGGTATTGGCCGGGACAAATTTCTGGCACTGGGCACCCAGATACATGCTTGCCATGCCGCCTGCACCGAACAGAATTCCCAGCAGCCAGTCAGGTGCCTCGGACAGGTGAGGATAAAAAGGGGCAATAGCCTGATAAAAAACGACCCTGCAACGGAGGTGATAAAGGTCCCCATCAGGGCGGCCCCGGCCACGATATATACCGGCAGTCTGAAAAAAGTGACAAAAAAGGGGGCTATGATGGCGCCGCCGCCGATGCCGTAAATCCCGCCAATAATGCCCACAATGAAGCTGAGAAAAAAGATGCCTGGAAAGGATATCTCATAGGATTCCCCGTAAAGCGCAAATCCCAGTCGCCGGATATTAAAATGTGCCACAGTGGAGGGGCGCTCAGTAATGTCATCAGAATGCCAGGTTTTCATCAGGGCTTGCAGCTGTTTTTCATTGTTGCCACTGCCGGATGTCTGGTATTTAATGCCTGGAACGGTTTCAGGGAATAGCCGGCCAGAAGATTCTGTGGCGATCCATAGCTTTTTTCAGTTCCGGCACGCTGCCGGGTTTTTCCGGGGTCATCTGGCGGATTTTTTTCGGGCTCAGGGTTGGCAGATCCACCAGCTCCTGGAGCACCCGCAGCCCGCATTCGCGAATGCCCCTGATGCTGTATCCGCCCTCCAGCACAAAGATGATTCGTCCGCTGCAGACCTTTTTTGCCATTTGCTTGAGCATGTGAGTGATCAGGGCATACCCTTCCGGGGTCACATTCATCTGTCCCAGCGGATCCAGGTAGGTCAGTTTTTTTTCGTTGGTTACGTTGATTTTGGCAATATATTCCGCAGATGAATCCAGGCCAGCTCATCTTCGGTGGCGGCCCGGTGCTGGACCGGAATCACCCGGTCCACAAACGGTTCCTTTGCCAGTATTGATGCCAGATTTCGCGTCCGTTTGCGGTTTTCCATATGAAAGATTCCTTCCAGGTGCTGATCAAACACCGGATCACTGACCCTGACCACCCAGATCCTGCTGGCTCCTTTTACCAGGATGTGTCTGAATCGGTCGGCCTCGTCTGGTCATGCCAAGGATTGCCGCCAAAATGTTTCACGCCCCTGAACCATTTGTCGAAAGGGGCGTGAAACAGTATAATATGAATTTTGTGTGCTTTTTCTGTACTGATGTCCAGCACCGCTCCGGCCTGCTGCTCCGAAGTATTTCGGAAAGACAGGATCACTGGACAGGCAGCATACCCCTTTCCAGGATCAGGGCCTTTCCTTTGTCAGATTTGGTAAAATCAACAAAAAGCTTGACAGTGCCGACAGGCTCGCCTTTGGTCACCAGATGGAACATCTGATAAAAGGGGTAGTCGGCATCGCCGGGTTTTTTACCGTCGATCTGCACCACCTTCACCTTGGGATGTGTGATCTGGGCGCCTCTGGAGATAAAGGATACCGCACCCGGAGGCAGAGATTCAATGGCTTCCAGCACCCGGGTGGAGGTGTAGGTCATATAATCATATTGTACATCATTGTGGCGCATCACCTGGCGCCTGAAGTTTTTGTGGGCCCCGGTTTGTTCACCGGGCACCACCAGGGTGACGGACAGATCTGGTCCGCCCACCTCTTTCCAGTTAACTACATTTCCTGAAAACAGCATCTGAAGCTGTTCAGTGGTCAAGGTATCCACAGGGGTGGACTGATGGGTGATCACCGCCAAAGGATCTTTGGCAAAGGGGATGGCCTCAAGTCCGAAATTCTTTTCCCGCTGGGACAGGGGCCGGACCGAACTGGCCACATCGGTCATGTCCTGCAAGAGCCGGTAGACGCAGGACTGGGATGATGACACAAACAGATCGATGGCAATACCGGTGTCCTGGGTAAAAGTGTTCAGCCTGGCATTTTCAAATGCCTCAAACACCTGGGCTGAAGCACTGTATCGCAGCGTTTGGCTTGCCGCCGCAGTCATGGGAACAATAAGTGACAATACCAGAAATCCCACGCCCATTAAACATGATGCAAACAGTGATTTTTTCATAATCTTTCCTCCATTGAAATTCAGTTATTCGGGTTTTAGGCAAAAACCTCAAAACCTTTTTTGCCTGTTTTGAGGTTTCACAAATTCAATTTATATGCCAGACAATGAAGGTTGTCTGTTTATTGCCCTAACTTATTGTATTTAATAATAATATTTATATATCGTTTTGTATTCGCTTCAGGATAATCCAGGTTATGAATCCGGCCTAAAAAAAATCCCGTCATGTTTTTTTTCCGTTCGTAAAAAAACATGACGGGATGATTTCCGTAAATTTCTTATTTTATAAAAAAAGAGGGGATTCAGCCCAATTCATGGGTGAGACGTTGCTTTTGATCGGCCTTGGTTCACCGGGTGTCAAAATAGTACATGCCTTCGTTACTGGACCCGTCCTCGGATATGTCAGGGGGAGTGGCATAAGCGTCTCTGGCAATTTTGCCGAGCCTGGCCAGCCGTTCCAGGGATTTTCTGAAAACGTTGATATCCGCCATGAGCTCTTCCAGTGCCGTATCCAGATGTTCCGGGTCCTGTTTCAGATCGGTCAGATTTTCTTTCATCAGGCCGATAAAGGAGAAATAGGTCTGGGCCAGGTTGTTGATGGAGTCTGCCAGTCCTTTCATGGTTCTTCGATAGGTTTCAATCTCTTTTTTATGGAGGGTGACAGTGATATCGTGAATAATTGCCTGATAGCTTTCAAGATCTCCGGTATCCCTGTCTTTTTTGGCACCGGCGGTGATGGTCACTTCACGGATTTTTCCGGAAACAGTTTTAATCCGTATGGGATAGTCAGTAATCTCTCCATTTGTCTTGATTTGACGGATCACATATGCCCGCTGCTTCAGATCCAGATAATGGTCATTGATATTGGCGGCCAAAGCCTGTTCCTGGTCTGTGAAGCCGAACAGCTTGATTCCGGCAGGATTGATCTGCTGGAATCGACCTTCAGGAGTGACGATGAATATGGCGTCAGTGGCGGTCTCAATCATGTTCCGGTACCGGTTTTCACTGATCCTCAGTTTGTCCAGTGCCGAGGTCAACTGCTGCATATGTATCTTCCTTTCCGTGACATCCCGTATGAAATGCAGAATATTCTCAATTTTGCCCCGGCCGCCCATTTTGTAGATCACTTCCGCAGAATCATTGACCCATTTGGTCTGTCCGTCAGCTGATATAATCCGGTACTCCAGTGAATCAAATTCTTTGTCAATGATATCATTATAGAAACGAATCACCGCATCATAATCATCCGGGTGGACGATATCAAAAATGTGAAAGGCACCTGAGATAAACTCCTCCGACGGGATGGCGCACAGCTTTTCCGTGGCATTGGAAATATTGACGATTCGGGTAATGTCTTCCGGGGAGGTGGTCAACACCACCTCAGGGATCAGGTCCAGTAATTTTTTGAGCTTGTTTCGTGTTTTTCTCCGTTCGGTGATATCAGATACCGAGGCCAGAATACTGCTTTTATTGTCATGGGTGAGGGTCCGGGCGTTCATTTCAACCAGATATTCAGTGCCGGAACGGTTCATGAAAGAACATTCTGTGCGGTCACTAACGGGACCGGATGATTGGATCAATTCTTGAAAAAAATGATTCATCCGCTGCTTATCCTGAGGGGCCACAAATTCTGAAAACCGCAAACCGTTCAGCGTGTGGTCGGCAACACCGCAGATTTCGGCAAAGCTGTTATTGACAAAAGCGATCCTTCCGTCTTGCTGAATAAGGACAACCCCCTCGGTGATCATG
>JAABUD010000107.1 GCA_011389555.1 Desulfotignum sp.
CGCATTGCCGTTTTTGAAGAAAATATCCGGGATGGGTTTGAGTTTGACCCCATTGAGGTACAGGTATGGCCGGACCCCGACAATCCGGCAAAGGTCAGGTACCGGATCCTGGATGGGCGCCACCGGTGGGGCGCGTATAAAAAAACGGGTGCCACCCACATCGATGTGGTGATTATCACCCTGGACCAGATGGAACCGATCCTGTATGCGGCCCAAATGGCCATCGGGCCCAAGCAGCTGACGGAAGCGGAAACACGCAATACGGCCCGCCGTGCGTTTCAAAGCAATCCCCGGCTGACCTCTTCTGAAATCGGCCAGGCCATTGGCAGATCCAGGCAGGCGGTTGACAAATATATCGCCGATTTACGGGCCACGGCGGTGTTTGATCTTGAACTCAAGATTTTCCGGTTACATCAACTGGGGATTCCCCAGGACCGGATTGCCAGAAGAGTCGGTCTGGGTCAGCAGAGGATTTCACGCTATTTACGCCTTTTGCCACAAATAGCAAAAGGCGTAAACACGGATTTATCGAAGGGTTTTACCGTCCAGCAAGTGGCGCAAAAGCACGGCTGGCCTGAATCTCTGGTTTGGTCACAGGCCCTGGTAAAAGCCGATGATGTTGACCGGTTCAAGGCACTTCAATGGGGCATCCGGACCTGGGATGTGTGGAATTTCATGGAATGCGACCCCCGGTTTGGCGATGACTGGCCCGGCCGGATCCCGGCCCAGCTGGTGGCGCACATCCTGTATTTTTTCTCAGAGCCCGGTGATCTGGTGCTGGATCCCATGGCCGGGGGCGGGGTGTGTGCCGATACCTGCCTTGCCATGGGCCGGAGATGCTGGAGCCTGGACATGGATGACCGGCCCGAGACCAGGCCTGAGATCGAGCCCTGGTTCTGGGACCCGGAACAGGAATGGGACACCCGGCCGTTTTTCAATACCAGGGAAAAGCCCGCCCTGATCATCTGCGATCCCCCCTATTTTGATAAAAAAGCGGCCGAGTATGCAGAAAAGAGCATTTCCGGGTTGTCCAAAACAGCGTATCTCGCCTTTTTAGAGCGGTTTTTGCTTTTTTTAAAACAGATCTCCAGAAAAGGCGCCCGGCTGGCGTTTATCAATGCAGACTGGCGGGATTTTCAGAACTGCCCGGCGAAAAAAGAGGATCAGGGCCAGGCGATTTTACTGACCGATTATTATGAGATGTTTAAAAACACGGGCTGGACCCTGACCCATCTCATCCAGGCCCCCATGTCTTCGGAGCGGTTTAACGGCGGGGTGGTGTCTGCCATGCAGAAAAAAAAGATCCTCGGGGTCACCAGCCGGTATGTGATGGTTTTGAAATAAAAAGGAACGCCCGGTTCCAGTCGCGGCCTTTAGCTTTTAGCTGTTAGCTGAGTACTGATGGCTAAGGGCTGATGGCTTTCATATAAAACACAAGAGACAACACACCTTTTGTTTATGCGGATGTCTTAACTGACTGCGTCAATGTGTCCGTTACCCATTTATTGAGACTGGTCCCTTTTTGTGCAGCAGCCTGGGCTATTTCCGCGTGAGTCTGTGGCGGCAGGCGTAATGTTAATTTGCCTGAATACGGCTTATCCGGTTTTACATTCTCCTGTTCGCAAATTGACAGGTAATGATCAATTGCATTATGGAAATCCTCTTTAAGCTCTGTGACTGTCTCGCCTTCAAACGTAATACTATCTTTTGTCCCTATTACTTTGCCCCAGAAGATATTATCCCTGTCATCAAAATTAATTTTGGCAAAGTATCCTTTATATGTCATGCTGTTCATGGTGTGACCTCCAAACTTATCAACCATTCGTTGATACCATTTTATGCCACCGGTTTCAAACTGATTTTGAGGATTATCGATGGAAATTTCTGTGCCCAACTTTTTACTTGATCTATGTGATAAAAAAAACAACGTAAGCTATAATGGCTACAACTACAGTTTGAATCCAAATTTTTTCTTTGAACATAAAATGATCCCTTTATACATAGGAATGACATCAAAGGCTGCTATGTCCCGGGCCAGAAGCCTGGCCATACTTATTGCCAACCCCCGGCTGCTGAAAACCGCCTGCAACGTATTCCTTAAATAACAGAACAGCTGACGTCTCCCGGTTTGTCCAGTCACTCGTATCGATGTGGCCCCTATTGTGGATGCCAAGGATTTTTACGTCATCAATGAATGGACGGATGCCGTCGCAAGACTGGTCGAAGATGCTGATCCCGGCAAGCTGGGCAGAGTGGCACAGAAAGAGGAAAACACCAATTTAAAGGAAGTTATTGAAAGCAAAGGAAACAGGTTTTTTCAGGAGATAGAGGATATCATACAGCAGCTGGCAGCACAGCATTTTTTTCAAAGGGAGGAGTAGGAAGTTTTAAACCGGGAAATCAGATCCATGATCCCAAACCGGTTCCAGAATATCGTCAGTGATTTTTATCTGATCTCTGTAACTCCCGATCCAGGTTCCATTTTTTTCCGGAGCCGGCGGCCGGGTCACCAATACATAGGGTTCCCCTCTTTTGGTGATGATAACTGATTTCCCCGTGTTTTTTACCTGATCAATGGTTTTAAGACAGGTTGCCTTGAATTCAGAGATCGAAATCGAGTGAGTCATGCCATCACCTCCAGTTTTCATAAAATTTAACATGGTCAATTTTTGTGGTCAAGGCCATCTATCATACAGTTTTTTTTAATTTTTCGCATCCAGTGCCGTAATACCTGTCAGAAACCCAAAGGAGGCAATTATGGCAACACTGGAATCCGCAGCAAGAATCATTCATCGGCCCGACACCCCTTCCGCTCCGGCGGCCTCGGCGAAAACAGCTTCCCGGGAACCGGAGACCGAATCCCGGACCGATCTGTTCACCCAGGACGAACTGTTCGGGGTCAAAAAAGGCCAGTACATCAAAAAAGCCCGGGCCAGGGTATTGGCGGACATCGAATCTTTGTCCGGCAACTGCCGGTGGCAGGATATCGTCAGCCTGTATCATCCCGTGGAAGACAAACTGCCGGAGCTGGATGAGGCGGGCATGGCCGACATGGTGAAAGAAAAAATCGCGTTCGCCATGGGACACCTGAAACAGTTCGACGATGCCATTTCATTGCTTGCGGCCTGCATCCGCAATGACCCGGACAATTTCTACACCCGGTCATCCCTGGCATATACGGCCTACTCGTCCCTGTTTGCCGCCAAAAACCGGGAAATTTTCCTGGCCGGGGCTCCCCGGGCCAGGCGGATCGAGCTGGCTCACGAAAACTTCACCCGGGCCAGAAAACTGCGGCCGGACGGGGTGACCAATTGTTACCGACATGCCATGCTTTCTTTTGTGTATACCCTGTTGACAAACGAAGTGATATCTGCCATCAAAACATGTGGTCTTGACCCCTATCTCGGGTCGCTCCATGAAATCAGCTATGGTCGGCCGTCTCTGGCCTGTGATCTTGTGGAAGAGTACCGGGCCCCTGTAGGAGACCGATTCGTGTTACAGCTGCTGAACCGGAAAATGATCAGGCCGGAAGATTTTGTGTACAGGAAACCAGGACAGAAAGCCTATACCGATGAAAAGGAGATGACATCCAACCGCCCCGTGGAAATGAATCCGCAGCTTTACAAAACCTTTCTGGCCGCCTACGAGCAGATCATGCAGGGGCCTTCCGGGAACCGGAACACGATCCAGGCCCAGGTGCGGTCCTTTGCCGATTTCCTGCTGGACAAGGAATCATCCTACCGCCCGGTAAAACTGTAACGGTTCTTTGACAATTTGTTGTGAAAATGACGGACCTCCGGCAGATTTTATGGGTTGCCATTGAATTTGCAAAAATATCCTGTAAATTCAGTCAATTAAAAAATTTCATCCAATGTTACTGTTCCGAAAATCCGAGCTTTCTGAGTATCTTTTCCAACGGGCAGAAGTCCGTAAATCCGGACTGGGCCAGATTCAACCCGACAAAAAGCGTCAAAGCAAACCACCATGGTGAGTGAAGCAGCCCAAGTAATGCACTGATGGTAACCATAAGCCCCGGAATGATTCTCATTAATTTTTTAACAGTCATATCTTCCTCCTGTGTATCAGGTGTTCGTTGGATCAACGGCCTTTCAGATCTGTTTTACACACCTGCCGGAAAAAATTCAATACCATCACACCGCCTTTTCCGGATCGGTTGCACCAAGGGCCGGCGGTGGCAACTTTTTTATTTGAAAAATCGCTGCACATAACGTGCATGTCGAATAGACGGCGAGGGGCATGCAGTGTTCGCCATCACAAATCCGGGTTGCGAAGCTGCGTGTTGTCGGCTATACTTGAAAAGAATCAAAATAACGGCGAGGTGGACTATATGACAGCTATAATCGAGAGAGTGCTCAATGATGCGCTGGCCCTGCCGCCCATTGAGAGGGCTGCGTTGATTCAACGCCTTTTCCAGAGTTTCGATGTCTCTAAAGATAATCATATCGATACTGCTTGGACAGAAGAGGTTGAATCCAGGATCGAAGCATACGAAAAAGGGCTGCTCTCAGCTTCCCCGGCAGAGGACGTTCTGGCCAGGATCAACCGGCGATGAGAGTATTCGTCCTCTCATGTGCGGAAGACGAATTCGCTGAAGTCGTGGACTATTACAATGAACAACGCCCTGGCCTGGGATTTGAGTTTGCCGGGGAGGTTCAACGTACATTCGAGCGGATCAGACACCATCCAGAAGCCTGGCCGGTGTTTTCATGCCGGGCCAGGAGATGCCTCACCGACCGATTCCCTTTCGGTGTGCTATACCAGGTTCGCAACGACTGCATCCTGGTAGGGGCCATCATGCATCTCAAACGTAACCCGACGCGCTGGCGGCAGCGAGTAAACGAAGCTTTCGGCAAACCAAACGGACGTTCATCTTTCAACGGCTGAAGTCGCAATCCCGGCATCCATCCCCTTATTCCCTGGGGGATACCGGCGTGTCATGGGGGACGAACCGGCCGGTTCCCAGCATGGTGATGTCCTTGACCACCACATACAGGGCGGGCACGAAAATCAGGGTGAGGACTGTGGCTGCCACCAGGCCGAAGCTGATACTGACGGCCATGGGAATGAGAAACTTGGCCTGGAAACTGGTTTCTGTCATCAGCGGGGCCAGGCCTGCCACCGTGGTCACCGTGGTCAGCAGAACCGGCCGGAACCGGTTGCGGCCGGCCTGGATCACCGCATCGAACACAGCCGCACCACTCCGGGCTCTGGCATTGATAAAATCGATCAGGATCAATGAATCGTTGACCACGATGCCGGACAGGGCCACAATCCCGAAAATGGAGATCATGGTGATGTCCAGTCCCATGATGAAGTGCCCCACGATGGCTCCGACCAGGCCAAAGGGAATGGCACCCATGATGATCACGGGCTGGATATAGGACCTGAACTGGCTTGCCAGCAGCAGAAAAATCACCATGGCCGCCAGGGCAAAGCCTTTTATCAGGCTTTGCATGGATTCCTGGCTCCGCTGGGCCTGGCCTTCCAGATCATAGGAAATCCCCGGGTATTTCCGGGTCAGTTCGGTCAAATAGTTGCGACTTATATCCTGGACGATTTTCTGGGCATTGGCCACCTCTTCATCGAGGTCCGAGGTCACGGTGATGACCCGGCGGCGGTCCACCCGCTGTATGGTCGAGTATCCGCGCTCCGTGGTGATTTCGGCCACCTGGTTCAGGGGAATCTCCCGGTTGTCCCGGGTCCGGATTCGCAGCTCGTCGATACTGGCCTCGGTTTTCCGTTCCTGCTCCGGGTACCGGACCATGACCTTGATGTCATTTTTTCCGCGCTGCACCTGGAGGACTTCATCCCCGTAGTACGCCTGCCGGATCTGGGTGGCGATATCCGCCAGGGTCACGCCCAGGGCTTTTGCACCGGGTTTGATGGACAGCTGTTTTTCCATCTTTCCGGGCCGGAAATCATCCGTGATGTCAAAGGTCCCCGGATAGGTGGCGATTTCCGCCTTGAGTTCCTGCACGGCCGCCACCAGTGTCTCGAGATCGTCTCCTTTCATGCGGATCTCGATGGGGTTGCCGCCCGGACCACCGCCGACAATGGTAAAGGTCAGCTGTTCCGTCCCCAGAATATCCCCGGTCAGTTCCCGCCACCTGGCTGTGATTTCAGACGCCGGGATCTCCGGCCGCATGGCCGCCGGCTGCACCTCGATCCAGGCTTCGCCGCAATGCCCGCCGTACACACCGGGCTTCCAGTCCCGCCGGGGAATCACCCCCACCATGGAGAACGTATTGATAATCAGATCCTGCCGGCCTTTGACCCGGTCCCTGAAATACTCATTCAAGGCAAATGCACCATTTTCAATCTGCTCGATCGTCTTTTCCGTGGTTTCAAAGGGAGTGCCCAGCGGATAAATGGTTTCACAAATCATCCAGTTGGAATCGTTTTTGGAAAAAAAAGTATACGGCACATGCCCCCCCGCGATCAGCCCGATACTGACAATCAGGCATGCCACGCCCAGGGCCACCGTGAAATACCTGTTTTGGATACAGTACCGCAATACCGGCAGGTATACCCGCTGGATCACCCGGTTCAACCCTGTTTCCACACGATGCCGCAGCCAGGCATGCCCGTCTGAGATATCTTTTTTCAGCCATTCAAACCAGAAAAACAACGGCCTGTACCACCGGGGCCTGAACGAGGCCCCGGGTGTCAGGGTCCCGGCCAGGTGGGCGGGCAGAATCAAAAACGCTTCAACCAGGGAAAGGGCCAGAATACAGATCACGACCTGGGGCATGACGGAAATGAATTTACCCATGATCCCGTCAATGAACAGGAGCGGGGCAAACGCCACAATGGTGGTGGTCACGGCCATGACCACGGGTCCGCCGATCTGGTCCATGGCGGCCATGACGGCGTCTTTGGGACTTTTCCCCCCGGAGTAGTGGGTATAGACGTTCTCCCCCACAATGATGGCATCATCCACCAGGATGCCCAGGGTCATGATGAATCCGAACAAAGAGAGCATGTTCACGGACGCCCCCAGGTAATCGAGCACCAGGAACGCCCCCATAAAGGTGATGGGAATGCCCGAGGCCACCCAGAACGCCAGTCCCAGATCCAGAAACAGCGCCAGCACGACAAACACCAGAATAATGCCCTGGATCCCGTTTTTCAGCAACAGGTCGATCCGGTCCTGAACCAGGTCGGCCATATTGTACCAGTGGCCCAGTTTCACGCCTTCAGGCAGGGTGTCGCGATGGTCTTCAAGATAGGAAAGCACCTGTCTGGAGATGGCAATGGTGTCCTGGGTATCGGTCCTCTCCACCACCACCAGTGCGGCAGGCTGCCCGTTGAACCGGGGTTTGACATCCGTATCTTCAAACCCGTCTTTCACCTGTGCCACATCCCCCAGCCGGACCGTGGTGCCGTCCGGCCTTGTCAAAATCGGAATCTGTTCATACTCTTCCCCGACATATTTTTTCCCCTTGGCCCGGACCAGGAACTCCCCGCCCGGGGTCTTGATTTTTCCGCCGGGCAGTTCCAGGCTTCCGGTTCGAATGGCATCCGCCACCTGGTCAAAGGACAGATGATAGGTCCGCAGGCTCTTTTCCGAGATCTCCACGGATATTTCAAACTCCCTGACCCCCACCAGGGATGCCAGGCTGATCTCTTCAGTTTCCACCAGGTCGTCCCGGATCTTTTCTGCGATATCCCGCAGCACCCGTTCGCCCGCATCGCCATACACGGCCACATAGATGGCGGGTTCATTGTTTTTGATCTCATTGATCACCGGGTCTTCCGCCTCTTCCGGGAACGAGTCGATCAGGTCGATCTCGGTTCGGATCTCGTCGAGTTTTTCATTGATATCCGTGCCGCCCTGCAGCTCGATCACCACGGATCCATTGCCTTCAATGGCCGTGGAATACATGGTTTTGACATCTTCCAGGCTCTTGAGCTGCTCTTCGATCTTGATGCAGATGCCCTCTTCGACCTCTTCCGGAGAAGCCCCCGGATAAGGGACGGAAATATGGATCATGTCCAGGGAAAACTGCGGAAACATTTCGCGTTTCATGGTCATGGCCGTATACAGCCCGGCAACGATCAAAAACACCATGATCAGATTGACACTGACCCGGTGCTCCACGGACCATCTGCCCAGGACCTTCATGGGATGCTGCCCTGATTGTCAGCAGATTTGACGGTTACGGCCATGCCGTCCACCGCCCCCGGCAGCGGCGATGTCACGATGGTATCCCCGGGCATGAGTCCGGATTCAATAAACACCTGGTCATTGAATTTGCGCAGCACAGAGACCTGGCGGATGTCAAGCCGGTCGTCTGTGACCACATACACCTGACTGCCGGGATGGATCAGGTGTCTGGGCAGTACATGAATGCCGTCAAAGCGCTCCCCGGCAATCCGGCACCGGACAAAGGCCCCGGGTTTCAGGGTCATCAAGGGATTGTCCCTGTCCGCCCCTGAATCCGGCACAATTTCAAGAATCAGGGGAAGGGTCCGGGTTTTTTCGTCGATATCCGCCTTGATCCGGGCCACCCGGGCCTGCCAGACCCGGGAATCATTGGATATGGGATTGGCGATACAAACCTGTGCTTCCGGCGTTTGACCGCTGTCAAACAGGGGCCGGATCCATTTGAGTTCCTCCAGCGGAATTCTGACATCCACATCCAGGGCACCGGCCCTGTAAATCGTGCCCAGGATCTGGCCGGGATTGACATACTCTCCCTGTTCCACCTGTCGTGACCGCACAAACCCGGTAAACGGGGCCGGAATCCTGGATTTTTCAAGGATCAGGTCCATCTTTTTGACATCGTTTCGGGCCAGGGCCAGGGCCGCCTGCTTCTGGGCCATGAGGGGGCCGGCCAGGGCCAGGCGGTTGCGGGTGGTCTGAACCTGAATACTGGCTGCCAGATACTGCTGCCGGGTCTTGTCCAGACTGGTTTTCGAGGCGAACTCGCGCTGAGTCAAGGCCTCGATCCGCTCCACCTCTTTCAGGGCCAGGTCCATATTGGACTCGGCCAGCCTGATATCCGCAGACAGATTGTCAATATCCTGTCTCAGATACGCGATATCCGCCTCTGCCTGATCAACTCCGGCTTTTGCCGCTGCCCGGTCCAGGAGGAATGACCGCCGGTCGATCTGGATCATGACCTGGTCTTTTTCTATCCGGCCGCCCTCCCGGAATGCCGGATGCATGGTTTCAATCCGGCCGGCCACTTCAACGGCCACGTTGACCGTGTTGCGGGGGGTCACCGTGCCAAGGGCCTCCACAAACATCTGTTGCGTTTCCGGCTGCACCTCGACCACACGAACACCGGGAGGGATCTGTTCCACCGGCTGCCTGTCAGGCGTTTCCCGGATGCTGTACAGCCAGAAGCCCAGCGCGGATGCCGCCGCCAGAACAATGACAACCCGGACGAACCGGATAACTATCGATACCATGACCTGTTTTCTCCTTATATGCCTATTCCGGCTGCATGGGGATGTTCCATTTTTTCATGTATTTCCAGATGGATGCCCGGCTCAATCCGGTCTGCCGGGCCGCTTCCGCCTTGTTCCATCCGGCGGCATGAAGAATAGCCGTTAACCGGTCCCGTGTCAATTGGTGTCCGGATCTGCTCACCGCCCGGTCAGGGGCCGGCCCAGACTGTAGATCTCCCCGCAGGTGTCAAACTCCCGGACCTGGTCGATGGCGCAGATCTCGTGGAACCGGTCCCGGATCTCTTCCGCCGCAATGTCCCGCCGGGTATCCCCGATGCACACCCCTTTGCCCGATACCATGGCGGACCGGGCAAACCAGCCCGCACTCATGGTGAACACCCTGCCGGACACCCCGTTGTGCCGGGAACACAGATACACCACCAGGGGCACGTTGAACCCGGGCTTGATCCGGCGGGCCACATCCTCGGGAAACACCCCGCCTGTCATGCCGGTATCGGCATTGGGGGCCACGGTGTTCACAAGGATGCCGTAGCGGTTCACCTCCAGCTTCAGGGTATTCATCAGCCCGATGATCCCCATTTTGGCGGCCCCGTAGTTGGACTGGCCGAAATTGCCGTACATCCCGGAGGTGGAGGCGGTGAACACCACCCGCCCATACTGCTGCTGCTTCATCTGCTGCAGCGCCGGCTGGGTCACGCAGAACGCGCCTTTCAGATGCACGTTGATCACCTCGTCCCACTCTGGTTCCGTCATCTTCATAAAGGTCCGGTCCCGCAGGATCCCGGCATTGTTCACCAGGATATCCAGCCCACCGAACCGGTCCACGGCGGTCTGAACCATCTGCCGCCCGCCCGAAAGAGTCGCCACGGAATCATGACTGGCCACGGCCTGCCCCCCGGCGGCCCGGATCTCATCTTTCACAACATCGGCACAAAACTGCCCGTCCCGGGTCCGGCCGATATCATTGACCACCACGTTCGCCCCCCGCCGGGCCAGCTCCAGGGCATAGGCCCGGCCGATCCCGGCTCCGGCGCCGGTCACCAGGGCGGCCTGCCCTTGAAAATCAATCATCTTTCCGCTCCTGTTTGAAAATATTTCATGGCAATTCTGTGATGTTGTATTACATTTTTTTCAAACAGGCAATCGCGGCACCCATGCCGCTGCCCCAACCCCCCATTTTTACAGGAGACCTGATATGACCCAAATTCACATCAATCCGGAAAACCAGACCCCGGAAACCATAAATCTGACCATTACTGACGATACTTTTGACTTTCCAGCCGCCAAGCAGATGGCCAAAGACATGGCTGTTGAAAAATGCGATGCCCCCATGATCCTGTCATGGAAAAACAATAAAACCGGCGAATCCTACCCGGATTACGAATGCGGCGTGTCGGGCCGTCCTTTCTGGATCCGGTACGCCGAGGGCAGAGGCGCCAACCTGACCATTGATTTCAATGACGGGGAGTATGTGTTCATGATCCTGAAAATGTAGGCGTTGATCTAATAATCAGCCTGCATTGACATTACCTGTCACCAGCAGTACTCTGTCTGACAGATGGGGCCGGAAACGTCTGATTGTCTGTCAACAAGGGGGGTCATAATCTGGAAAAGTGTCATGACACAGAAACATCATAAAAACACTACCCATTACATGCTGTGGATCGGTATGCTCTGGATTGCGGCCGTACTTTTCGGGATTGGCTTCTTTTCCCCATATTCCAATCCAGTTTCCGCTGATGAAACGAATACCGTTGCCAGGCAAACGATCCGGTCAGGAGCGGAAGTCGACTATCCCCCTTTCAGTTTTGTTGACGAACATGGAAAAGCAAATGGTTTCTCCGTTGAATTGATGCGTGCGGCACTGGCCGTCATGGGCCGGGATGTCACCTTTCGCACAGGACCGTGGACAGACGTCCGCACCTGGCTGGAACACGCTGAAATCGATGCACTTCCCCTGGTCGGCCGCACGCCTGAGCGGGAAGCATTGTTTGATTTCACAGTGCCGTACATGTCTCTGCACGGGGCTATCGTGGTACGTGACAATGAGACCGGCATCAGGGATCTTTCTGATTTACGCGGGCACAGTGTTGCGGTGATGAAGGGCGATAATGCCGAAGAATTTTTACAGCGGGAAGATCGGGGGATTGAGATACATGCCAGGCCCACGTTTGAAATCGCCCTGCAGGAACTGTCTGAAGGCCGGTATGACGCCGTGGTGGCCCAGCGACTGGTGGCGCTGCGCCTGATACAGAAGACCGGGCTCACGGACCTGCATGTCATAGACCAGCCCATTGAGGGATTTACGCAGGACTTCTGCTTTGCCGTCCACGAGGGAGACCGGGAAACCCTTTCATTGCTAAACGAAGGACTGGCCATCGTCATGGCGGACGGTACATATCGGCATCTGCATTCAAAATGGTTTGCCGCCATGCAGCTGCCCTCGGATCGACCCATCGTTGTCGGAGGGGACCGGAACTTTCCGCCCTATGAATTCCTGGATGAACACGGTCAGCCCGCGGGATACAACGTGGACCTGACAAGAGCCATTGCCAGTGAAATGGGCCTGAATATCGATATCCGGCTCGGCCGGTGGACAGAAAGGCTCGATGCCCTGGAAAACGGCAGAATCGATATCATGCAGGGCATGTTTTATTCGCCGGACCGGGATCTGAAGTTCGATTTTTCACAGCCCCATGCCGTCAGTCACTATGTGGCGGTCGTCAGAAAAAGCGATGGCCCGGCACCGGAATCTGTGGGGGATCTTTCAGAAAAACGGATCGTTGTGGAACAGGGCGACATCCTGCATGATTTTATCATCGAAAACGACCTGGACAACCAGATTATGGCCGTGGCGGATCAGGAAGCGGCCCTGCGCGAATTACGGGAGGGCAAACACGATTGCGCGCTGGTGTCATTGCTTACGGCCCATTACCTGACAGACAAACACGGCTGGTCAGATCTGGTCATTGGGAAAAAATCAATTTTTGCCGCCGGGTACTGCTTTGCCTCCGCCAGGGGCCAGCAAGCCTTGCTGGCCCAGTTCAGCGAGGGATTGAAGGCTCTGGACAACACGGGTGAATACCGGCGGATCCATGACAAGTGGCTGGGCGTGTACAAAGACACATCCACATCATTGATGGATGCGCTCCGGTACTCGGCCATCGTCATCATTCCGCTTCTGGTTATCATCCTGCTCGCTGTCACATGGTCGTGGTCCCTGCGCCGCCAGGTGGCTGAAAAAACCCAGGCCCTGCAGGAGAGTCTCGCCCGGTTCAAGTATATTTTCGAAGCCTCGAATGTCGGCAAATCGATCACTTTGCCGACGGGGGAAGTCGATGCCAACAAAGCCTTTGCCGATTTTCTGGGATATAGGCAGGATGAGCTGAAAGGCAAAAAATGGCAGGATCTCACACCGGCGGAAGATATCGAAAAAATTGAAAAACGGGTCGGTCCGCTGCTGGCCGGAGAGAAACGCGCGGATCGTTTCGAAAAACGCTATATTCACAAAAACGGCACCCTCCTCTGGGCCGATGTCAGTGTCGCCATGTGGCGTGACGACAAAGGAAACCCGCTGTATTTCATAACAACGATCGTTGATATCACTGAACGGAAAAACATCGAGGCTGAACATGAGAAGCTCCAGTCCCAGCTGCTCCAGGCACAGAAGATGGAATCTGTGGGCCGGCTGGCCGGGGGCGTGGCCCATGATTACAACAATATGCTGAGTGTCATCATCGGGTATGCGCAATTAGGTATTGATAAAACAGATCCTGAAGATAAACTGCGCGCTGATCTGCAGGAGATCCTGACTGCGGCTGAACGTTCCACGGATATCACACGCCAGCTTCTGGCATTCGCCCGAAAGCAGACCATCGATCCGAAAGTGCTCGACTTGAATGAAACCGTGGAGAGCATGCTCAAGATGATCCGCCGTCTCATCGGCGAAGATATCGACCTTTCCTGGAAACCGAAACCCGGGGTGTGGCCGGTAAAAATGGATCCATCACAGCTGAACCAGATCCTTGTCAATCTGTGTGTCAACGCGCGGGATGCCATTTCTGATGTAGGGAAAATCACCATTGAAACCGATAACATCAGCTTCGATGAAGCATATTGTGCTGACCATGCCGGATTTATTCCGGGTGACTATGTCCTTTTGGCCGTCAGCGATGACGGGCGCGGCATGGACAGGAAAACGCTGGACAATATTTTCGAACCCTTTTACACGACCAAACCCATCGGCAAAGGCACGGGGCTCGGGCTGTCGGTGATCTACGGCATTGTCAAGCAAAACAAGGGCTTCATCAATGTTTACAGCGAACCGGGAAAAGGCACCACCTTCCGGCTTTATTTCTCGCATCATGCTAAAGAAGTTAGCCGGATCGAAGCGCATGCAGCAGAAGAAATCCCGGTGGGATCCGGTGAAACCGTGCTGATTGTTGAAGATGAGGCCTCTATTTTGAAACTTACCCAAAGAATACTCGAACATTTGGAGTACAACGTCCTTACAGCTGCCACGCCTGGTGAGGCCGTCGCCTTGACAAACGAACACGACGGTGAAATTCACCTGCTGATCACCGACGTGGTCATGCCGGAGATGAACGGCCGGGACCTGGCTGAAAAACTCCAGGCGGAATACCCGAAACTGAAGGTTCTCTTTATGTCGGGATACACGGCCAATGTCATTGCCCATCACGGCGTTCTGGATGCAGACGTCCATTTCATTCAAAAGCCTTTTTCCAACAAAGATCTCGCAGTGAAGATGAGAAAGGTTTTGAAAATGTGATTCCATTTTCCCATGGAAACCGTCCCTTTGAACGGACTGTCCTGGACCCTTTTCAGCGAATTTTCGATGATGGGTTGATCAGATGATGATGAAAAAGGCGGCAACGGAAATATTTGAGGCCGGACTCCGGGCCGCGGCACCGGATGCCTGTGTGGCAAGGCATTTACACATTTCCGGCAGCCGGCTGTGTACCCGTGGGACTGTCCTGGATCTGGATCAGCTCCGGCATATCTATGTGGCCGGAGCAGGCAAGGCATCGGCGGCCATGGCAGGGCAGGTGGAAACCCTGCTGGAGTCGCAAATCCATGACGGGGTAGTGGTCACCAAATATGGACACGGCCTGCCCCTGAAACACTGCCGGGTGATGGAGGCCGGGCACCCGGTGCCGGATGCCGCAGGGATGGCCGGCGCTTCAGCCCTGCTGGACATGGTATCGGAAGCCGGAAAGGACGACCTGATTGTCTGCCTGATATCAGGCGGGGCATCCGCTTTGACCCCGGCACCGGCGGACGGCATCTCTTTAGCGGACAAGCAGGATACCACCCGGCAGCTTTTGGGGTGCGGGGCCACGATCCACGAAATCAACACCATCCGCAAGCATCTGTCAAAAATCAAGGGCGGGCAGGTATGCGCGGCTGCCAACGGGGCCCGGGTGATATCGCTGATCCTGTCCGATGTGATCGGCGATGACCTGGATATCATCGGTTCCGGCATGACGGCCCCGGACACCGGACACTTCCGGGAGTGCCGGGCCATTCTTGAGTGCCACGGGATCTGGGATTCCGTGCCTGAACCGGTCCGGAGCCATATCCGGTCCGGCATGGACGGCCGGATTCCTGACACACCCAAACCCGGAGATCCCATCTTTTCCCGGGTTACGAACCAGGTGGTGGGCAGCCTGTCCGATGCCCTGAGTGCTGCGGCCATAGAAGCGGAAAATCAGGGGTTCACGCCGGTGGTGCTGTCATCCATGATCCAGGGGGAGGCAAAAGAAGCCGCCAAAGTGCTGTGCGCCGTTGCCCGGGAAGTCCGGCGGTCCGGCCGGCCGGCAAAGCCCCCGGCCTGTCTGCTGTGTGGCGGTGAAACCACTGTCACCCTCAAAGGGAACGGCACAGGCGGCCGGAACATGGAACTGGCCCTGGCCGGTGCCCTGGCCCTTCAGGGTACGTTCGGGATAATGCTTTTATCCGCGGGCACAGACGGCACGGACGGCCCTACAGATGCCGCCGGGGCCTTTGCCCGAGGTGACACGGTTTCCCGGGCAAAGGCCCTGGGGCTGTCCGCAGAAAAACATCTGAATGAAAACAACGCCTACCCCTTTTTCAAAGCCCTGGATGATCTGGTGATCACCGGCCCTACCCGCACCAATGTCATGGACATGCAGATTCTGCTGATTTCCGGATAAGTCACTCGAATTTTTCAATTGACAGGCTTAGCATGCATTGCTTACAATGAAAGTATGACTATCTCTTGGGATGATGACAAAATCGGAGGGCATTTCTAAAATGGCCAGTTTGACATTAAGAAATATCGATGAATCCATTAAGGTAAAATTACGCATTGTGGCTGCCGCAAATAACCGATCAATGGAAGAAGAAGCCAGGCAAATTCTCAGGAAATATTTATTGGAAGAGCGATGCGCAAAAGGCATCGGCACACGTATCGCCAGGCGGTTTTCAGAATTGGGTGGTATTGAATTGCATCTGCCTCAAAGATCTTATCCGCGTGATACAACATTATCTGAATTGGAAACCCCCTTGTGATCCTTTTGGATACCAATATCGTATCTGAATTGATGCGGCCCATGCCCAACTCTAAAGTGGTTTTCTGGCTTGATGATCAGCCCGAAACCGACATTTGGATCAGTGCTGTCACTTTGAGTGAAATATTACTAGGACTTGCACTTCTACCGGATGGAAAAAAGAAATGGGCATTGGTGGGGGCGGCATCCCAGATGTTTGAGAATGATTTTGCCAGGCGCTGCCTGCCTTTTGATTGCGAAGCCGCTGAGGTTTATGCACTGATTGTTTCACAAAGGAATCGAAAAGGGCGACCGATAAGTGTAGAAGATGCACAAATTGCGGCTATTGCCCTGACTGCCGATCTGACCTTGGCCACACGGAATGTCAAAGATTTTACCGGAATTGAAAAACTGAAATTCATCAATCCATGGGAACTATAAAAAACGATCTCTGGCCGGCATCTATGTGACATATCAGGTCATCCACCACATGAGCAGGGCCTCCCGCTGGTTCACAGGCCCCAGGCAGAACCGCCGGCAGTCCGGCTGATCCAGGCAGTCCTGAACAGATAGCTCACCGCATTGATCAGGGTCGTGGGCACACAGTCATATTCAGACACCGGGTAATGAAGGGGGGGATGCATGGATTCTCCCGGCACTTGGTTTGCTGCAAAAAAAATTCAATACGCCTTTGTCCGCCATTTTACAAGAAATACAGATCATGACGGACCGGCGGTCAGCAAGGGAATGACAAGAAAAGCCGTGTATCCCAGATAAACGGCCAGCAGGCCGGCCCCTTCCAGCCGGTTGATACGTCCCGGCCGGCCCCTGAATCCGTATCCGATGATGAAAAGGGACAGGGTCAGCCCCCCCATCACCGCCATATCCCGATACAGAACCGATGGATCCACCCCGAAAGGATGAATGACACCGGCAATCCCCACCACGGCCAGGGTATTGAACAGATTGGATCCCAGCACATTGCCCAGGGCGATATCATGTTCGTTCCGGCGGGCCGCAATAATGGAGGATGCCAGTTCCGGCAGGGATGTGCCCACTGCGACAATGGTCAGTCCGATGATCATGTCGCTGACATGGAACATCCGGGCCAGTGCCACGGCCCCCCATACCAGTATCCGGGAACTTAAGATCAAGAGACCCAGCCCCATAACCAGCCGCAAAACCGCCCGCTGGATGGGCAGGCCCGAATCCATGGCCCGGACTTCCATCTGCTCGGCCAAAGGATCGGTCTTCCAGCGGATTCCCTGCACAATGGTCCAGCCCATCAAAACAGCGAACACCCCCAGCAGTATCATTGCATCTGACAGGGAAATCATCAGATCCGCCACCAGCCATACCGATCCTGCGGTAATCAGTGTCAACATCGGGAGCTCTTTTTTCAATACGGCGGAATGGACCATGACCGGACTGATCAATGCCGTGATGCCCAGAATCAAAGCGATATTGGCGATATTGGATCCATAGGCGTTTCCCAGGGCAATTCCGGGACTGCCCTGCACGGCGGCCAGCGCCGATACCACCATCTCCGGCGCTGAGGTACCGAATCCCACGACCACCATGCCGATGAGCAGCGGGGGCATGCCGAAATAAGTGGCCGTGGCCGCCGCACCCGACACAAACCGGTCCGCACTCCACACCAGAAGAATCAATCCGGCAATCACTGCAACAACCGCCATCCCCATCTGTCGGCTCCTTTTATTTCACTGTTTTACGGCAACCTGCCATACAACCGGGATAACATCAAGTCTCCAAAAATATCTGATACGGCCGGCCTGTGCACACAGCCATGACCGTGGTGGTGGAAGGCCGCCACATCGTGGACATGACAGACAGACGGCCTTTGACGTTTTCATTTACCGTATCCCGGATCTACACCACGGTTTCGGCAAAGGTCACTTTATCGGTGATTCGGTCTTCCGGCGCCAGGCGGGTGAGCTTGACCATTTCAAAGCCTGTGATTTTGATGAACACCTTGCCCGACCTATCCGTCAGAAACAGGTCATAGGTGTTGGTTTCTTCACCGGATGATTTTTTCCGGGTAATGCACAGATAGTCCGTGTGTTTTTCCACGGGCTTGAAAAAGGTCATGGTGTTGATGCGATACGGCAGCACGGTCCGGGAGGTGGTGAGAAACTCCAGGAGCCCGCCCGTCTGGAACATGGCATCCACCAGCACCGGGGCCGCCTGGAAATTCGGATCGGTCACATCCTTGAAGAACGGGGCATCCGACCGGTCCGCCACCGTAGTGATCAGGGTCTTTCCATCAAAGGAATTGATATCCGTGATGGTGCCGAACAGCCCGAACATGAATAACCGCCGGGGATGATACACCAGGTCGGCCAGGTCCCCTTCCCAGGACACGGGATGAAATTCAGGCAGATCCATGGTTTCCGGTGCCGGCCGCTTCTCTGCCAGAACGAAATTCCCCTGATAATGCAGCTTGGGATCGCCCATGACCTGGCCCTTGGGATTTTTGAACACCGAGGTGATATCACAGGCAACAGTGCCCTCTGCCCGGCGGGTCCCGGAGATGATGATCTCCTTGGGCCGGCCCTTGAGCAGCTTGATACCGTAGGGAATGGAAAAATCAGACACTTTCGTGACCACAGACCCTTGTCCGGCCAGGGCCGCGGCCGCTTCCGCCATGGTTTCAATGCCCGTGGATCCTAAAAACAGCGGCACATCCCCCATGGTATGGTCATGCAGAAACACGTCATGTTCCAGGTCCAGAACCCGGGTCCAGACCGCGGTATCATCCGCCTTGTGGGTCAAATCTCCTAAAAAAGGAAACGCCGGATCCGACGGCGTGCCCAAAAGACCGTCAATGTCAAAGTCATAATCCAGACCGGAAAACACCATCTCCGATTCCGTGGCATCCAGCAGATCGGCCATAAAGAACTTCACCCCCTGTTCCATGGGCAGAAACTGGATGCCCCGGTCTTCCAGCACCTTTTTCACCGTGGGGTTGGTGGCCATTCCCACCCCGCCCCAGGCGGTCCAGGCATACACTTTGTAAGTGCGGTCCGGATTCATCTGTTTTTCTCTGAACAAGGCTTTGCCCAGAAAATCATTGGCAGCCGTGTAGTCCACCTGGCCCTGGTTGCCGAACCGGGCCGTGACCGATGAAAAAGTGAACATATACCGGTATTCCCGGTCTCTGGCAGCGGCCAGCAGGTTCCGCATGCCTTTGACCTTGACATCCACCACCAGCTCAAACGCCTTGCGCTCTTTTTTGGGGATGAACTGACTCATCTCCATGCCTGCAGCATGAAAGATCCCGTCGATGCGGTCACACGCATCCACTGCCTGTTTCACCGCCTCAAAGTCGGTGACATCCGTGCAGTGATAGGTCACGGAAATCCCTTGAGATTTGAGATACTCGATGTTGGCAATGGATTGTCTGACCCGCACAAGCCGGTCCAGGGCCTGCTTCACCGCCACGGGTTTTTCCCCGGGCATCTGGCTGCGCAAGAGCGCCATCAGGTCGGCTTCCGTGGCATCGGGCTTCAGCAGTTCCGGATCAGTCGAATAGATATCGTTGATATCCAGGATCACCAGGTTGACCCGGTACTCCGCCACCACCTGTTTAAGGATCTCATAGGTGATCCCCCCGGCCCCGCCCGTCACCAGCAATGTGTCGCCGTCCGACACAATGGGCGGATCCTTTCGGGCAGTTTCCGGGTGCATGGACAGCACATACCGTTTCTTGTTCTTGTATCCCATCTCGCACCGGGGATCGTCGGACAACAGTTCCGCCAGAAACAGGTCCGCAATCCGGGCCAGGCTCTTTTTGGGCTGCTTGTAGGAAAAATCCACCACCTTGACCCGGGTGTTTTCCAGCTCCTTGTTGGCGGTCTTGAGCAGGCCGCTCAGCCCGGCAGACAGGGGATGGATCTCACCGCAGTC
>JAABUD010000108.1 GCA_011389555.1 Desulfotignum sp.
CGGCAAAATCGGACCGGCCGGGGCCGGGCATGTCCGCCTCATCCACCCGCACCACCAGGCGCTTGATGGGAGAGGCCGGGTCCGGGAACCGGTCGTCTGACGGATGCGGGGTCGAATCTTTTCCTGCACCGGTTTGGGCCGCATCTGCCGATCCCGTGGCCGGGACGGGTTCTTCCGCCGGGGCCGGCCCTGCCGGGATCTTTGTCTGAATATAGGCGGCCAGCTTTTCAATGGTGTTCAGATCTCTGAGCCGCAGATCGTCCGGCACGGCAAATCCGAACCGGGACGCCACCTTGCCGAAGATCTCCACCTGTTTGACCGTATCGATGCCCAGGTCCGCTTCCAGGTCCAGGTCCTCCGCCAGCATGTCCGGGGTGTACCCGGTCTGGGCCGCGATCACCTCCTTGACAACGGTGGTGGTATCGTCGCCTGTGCTGTCAGATCGGGTCACCACGCGCTCACCCGAATCCATGGTATGGGCGGCAGCAGGCACCCGGATGTCGGAATCATCCGATGCCGGAACCGGACCGCCTGTATGGGACGGGTCAGGGGGGTGAGTGCCTGTGGAATCCGTTGCCGCAGCCGGTCCGGCCGTGCGGGAACCGACATAGTCAGCCAGCTTTTCAATGGTGTTCAGGTCCCGCAGCCGCAGGTCGTCGGGCACGGCAAATCCGAAATGGGATGCCACCTTACCGAAGATCTCCACCTGCTTCACCGTATCGATACCCAGATCCGCTTCCAGATCCAGGTCATCTTCCAGCATGTCCGGGGTATACCCGGTCTGGGCCGCGATCACCTCCTTGACTTTGGCAGACACCTGATCTGCTGCTGCAGTGCCGGTCACCACCCGTTCACCGGAATCCATGGTATGGGCCGGTGCCGGAGACGCAGCAGCCGGTACCCGTGCCGAAGACCGGTCGGAAGCCGCAGATTCCGGGGATGAGCCGGATGCTGTTTCAGGGGTGGTTCCGGCCCCGGACCGGGCCGCCACATAATCCGCCAGTTTTGCAATGGTGTTCAGATCCCGCAGCCGCAGGTCGTCGGGCACGGCAAATCCGAAATCCGTGGCGATCTTTCCGAAGATTTCCACCTGTTTCACCGTGTCGATGCCCAGGTCCGCTTCCAGGTCCAGGTCGTCTTCCAGCATGTCCGGGGTGTACCCGGTCTGAGCCGCAATGATCTGCTGGATCTTTTCGGTTACCTGGCCTTTGTCCGGCCCGGAAGCCGCTTTTGCAGCCGGTCTATCCGATGCGGCTGCTGCGCCTGAAGCGCCGGCTGCGGGAACCCGGGTACCAGCCCCCGGTGCTGCGGTCCGGGCGGCCGGCTGTTCTGCCGTCACTTTCTGAGGCCGGGTCTCCGGTGCCACTGCCGGGGCCGCCGGATCGCCGGCCACCACGCACAAGGTGTTGTCAATGAGTTTCAATTCCGGTTTCTGGACCCCGGAAATGCTGCGCAGCCACCGGTGATAGGCCAAATTGCCTTCCACCTTGTTTTCCTGGATGCGTTTGACAAACATGAACGCAAAATGGGACCCGAATCCCGCAGACAGATGCAGGCCATATTCACTGTCGATCTGTGCCTGGCCGGAAAAATTGAGTTTTTGGAAGTGGGCCGGAATTTTGCTCAAATTGGCAATGGGCGGGGCCTTGCGCTGCTGCAGGGCCTTGACCAGGACCACGTCCTCGATGGCGGCGCCCAGGGTATGCCCGGTAAACCCCTTGGTGTTGGAGATGCAGATCTCACTGAGGTGACTGGAAAACGTGGACTCCAGGGCTGTGACCTCGGCATCGGCACTGCCGCCTCTTGCCGGGGTATAGGTTTCATGGGACATGAACAGCAGCTTGCCGGCATAGTCTTTTTTTCTCAGTCCGGTGCGTTTTTCCACCTTGTTGATGAACTTGGTCATCTCTTTTGCCATGTGGGGCACATCGATATTGTACGTGTGGTACGCGGAGTTGGCGATGTGCGTACCCATAATTTCGCACTGGCCGTTCATGCCCCGCTTTGTCACTTCTGTTTCATCTTCGATCACCAGGCCCACGGCCCCGGCCCCCAGGATGGTGCCGTTGCGGTCTTCATCAAAGGGTTTGGCTGCTTCAGACACCCGTTTTTTAATGGTGGCGGCGCCTAACGCCAGAAACCCGGACCCCACCCACTGGTTCTGCAACGCAGACGTGGCGTTTTCACCGCCCACCACCAGCACCCGCTTGCACCGGCCCGTTCGGATCCAGTCCTCGGCAATACCGATGGCCAGGGTGGTGGAAGCACACGCGGACGACACCAGGGTGTTGGGACCCTTGGCCTTGATGATCTTGGCCAGGTGAGCCGATCCCAGGGGGCAGGCATTGGCCAGAAAATTCCTGTCAAAGGTGTAGGTGGAAAAATCTTTGCGCTTTCGGGCCTTGGATTTGAAGAACCATTCTGTGAGAGACTCTTTGATGTCGATCTCCTTGATGCGCTCCATCAGAAAATAGTAGATCTTTTCAAATTCTTCATGGGGCCGCAGAAAAAACCGTTCATAAAAGTATTTTTCCAGTTCCGCCATCAGGGTTTCGCTGCTGGGCCACAACGAGGTGATGATCACCCCCGTGTCTTCCTGCATCTCCGTCGGCAGGGCAAACCCGTCCGGCACCATGCTTCGGCCGCCCTTCATTTTCTTGTACTGCATCACCAGAGGAATATGCGCGTCTTTGAGGGCCTCGATGCCTGCGGCAATGCCCAGAGACATGGCCACATCATACTGTTCCTTGATGCCGTATTCATCGGTGAGATCAAAATACCCCAGCTGGCCGGCCAGATGGATCACATCCTCGGTGCGGGTGATCTGAACGAACCGGGCATTGCCGTCCGGCTGTTTGTACAGTTTGGTGATGTTCTTGTCCGTGATCCGCTCCTGGGCTTCCAGGGTCAGGGGTTCGATAAAATTTTCCCCGTTGAGGATGGCATTGAAATTGTCCGTGGCAAACACCCGCCGGCCCTTGCCGGGCAGGCCCACGGACACGCCGGAGATCAGGATGCGGCCGGTGTTGAAATCAAACCGGTCCATGGCATGAATGGCCGCCTCGCGTTTCTGGCGTTCAAACTCCTGATACAGGATCTGGTCCAGCTGCTCCTTGTTTTCTTCCTTGAATTGTTCAAAATCATGGGACAGATTCATCCGGGGCAGGGCCTCCTCCACAACGGTTTCACCTGCCTGTTCATCCGGTGTTGCCGGCAGGGCGGTCAGGTCTTCGGGCGGATGTTCGAACAGGCTGTTGCAGCCAATCAGGTATTGCCGGCAGGCTTCGAACGCTTCCACTTCCCCCTGCCGGGTATCCACGGACACGGCCGTGCCGTAGTCTCCGATGTTGATGTGTTTGAGCAGGTTCACCAGGAGCCGGGAGGGCCCGATCTCGATGAAATGGGTCCGGCCGGACACATACACGTTTTCCACGGACCGGATGAACTCCACGGGGGACACGATCTGCCGGGCCAGGAGATCCTTGACCTCTTTTTCGCTTTCCGGGTAGGGCTGTGCCAGGGTATTGGAAATGATCCGGCCGAACCGGGTCCGGTGGAAGGTCACGGTATCCAGATAGGCCCGCAGCTCATCTGCGGCCGCCTGAAGCAGCGGGGTGTGAAACGCACCCGTGAGATTCAATTTCTTGCAGGCCACCTCCTGCCGGGACAAAAAGGTACAGAAATTATCGATGGCTTCGGCTTTGCCGGACACGGCCGTCTGTTTCTCGCTGTTCTTGTTGGTGATGTAGATATCGGAAATAAAGGATTTGCGCAGCAGGGCTTCGGTTTCCTTTTCGTTCTTGAACACCACCATGATCTTTCCGGGCTGCTTGAGGGTGCTCTCGTACATGAGATCCGACCGTTTGATGATCAGGCCCATGGCATCCTCGAACCCCAGTATGCCCGAGCAGAACAAGGCCGTGTATTCCCCCACGGAATGGCCGATAAAATAGTCCGGGGCAAAGCCTTCTCTTGCCAGGCGGGAGCAGATGGCAGCCGACGAAAGGAACACGGCCGGCTGGGTGTTCTGGGTGGAGTTGAGGGCCGGGTCATCCCCGAACATCAGATCCAGAATCGAATAGCCCCGGATCCTGAAAAAGACCTCATCTCCCTGGTCCAGCACCTTGCGGATATGGGAATCGGTTTCGTACAGCTGTTTCATCATGCCCGGCCGCTGGGCTCCCTGGCCGGACAGCAGGGCCACCATGCGCAGTTTCCTGCCGCCGGGACCGGCGGAATAGGCCGTGTCGGTCACCACAGGGTCGTCGCCGGACACCTGCCGGTATTCGGCTTCGATCACGGGCTCGTCCGAAGCCGGTGCTTTTGTCTCCAGAACCCGGGGCAGGGTCCCCATGATCAGGTGCCCATGGTTGCCGCCGATACCGTTGACATTGGCGGCAAACCGCAGGGGCTGTCCCGGTTTTCTGTCGATCATCCGGTCTGCCGGCACCAGGATCTTGCTGTGATTGAGGGTGGAATGAGCTGCATCATGGTTGAAATCCGGCAGGATTTTTCCCTTCTGGTTCATGAGCATGAGCTTGGCCAGGGCCACGGCCGGATTGGCCGCCTTGAAATACCCGAACTGGGGCTTGACATTGCCGCAGTGCATGGCGTGTGTAAAGCTGGCCTGGATCACCTGCTGTTCGATCATGTCCCCGAACACGTTGGAAAATGCGAACAGGTCCAGGTGATTGACGTCTGACTTGCGGATCCCCGACCGCTGGTACGCCTCGTTGATCACGGATCTAAAGGTCTGCTCCGACGGTGCCAGCAGGTGATCGGGCACAGACGAACGCACGGTGCAGTCATGGATCTCACCGTAAATCTCCATGCCGGCGGCCCGGGCTTTTTTCAGGGTGGTCAGCACATGGATGGCCGCCCCTTCCCCCATCACATATCCCTGGGCCCGGCTGTCAAAAAAATACCCATCCGTTCCGGACAAAAGCCCTAAGCGCTTGAACGCCATGAGCACGGCCGGGTACAGATTGCAGTCCACCCCGCCGGCCAGGACAAAGTCCAGGTCATGCTGTTTCAGTGCCCGGGCCGCGTTCCGGATGGCAATGGTGGCCGAGGCACAGGAGGCATCGATCACGTAGTTGGCCCCGTTGAGACCGAAGTGGTTGGCAATGCGGCCGGAAATGATGTTGGACAGCAGTCCCGGCGTGGTGTCTTCGTTGTTTTCCGGAATGGTGTTCCGGATCACGGCCAGCAGGTCGTCCGCCACGGCCTGGGCCCGGGATCTGTCTACTCCTTCGGCGTTTGTCACGGCATTGGCAATGACCTGTTTTCTCACCCGGATGATGTTCTTGCTCTGGCGCTCCCCGGCAATGGTGCCCAGGATCACCCCGGTTCGGGCCGGACCGCCGTCCACGGACAAAAGACCGGATCCGGCCAGGGCCTGATCCGCGGCTTCCAGCCCGAAAATCTGGGCCCGCTCAATGGATTTCACCATGGTGGGGGGCATCCGGTACTTGAGGTTGTTGAACTTGAATTCTTTGACCACCCCGGCCTTGACTCTGGGCAGATGATAAATGGATTCTCTGGGAAACGCGGCATAGGCATCGTTGTCAAAATGATCCTCTCCCAGAAGGGACAGCTGTTTTTCACCACTGCTCAATTTTTCCCAGAACGTGTCCGCATTCGGTGCACCGGGCAGAAATACGCCCAGTCCGGCCACCACGATGCGGTCGTCATTGAAATCATAACCCGGATCGGAAAATATTTCCCGGGCCAGGGGGTGATAAATGTCGGTCATCTCCTGCACCACCACATGGTAGTTGATGCCGCCGAACCCGTAGGAAGATACCGCCGCCCTCCGGGGGGCATTGTCCGGGCGCTGCCATTCCACAGGATCCTTGACAATGAACAGGGAAGATCCGGCCATATCATGGTTTTTGGACAGGGTCTCGAATTGCCCGTTGGGGGGCAGCATGCCCTTGTTCACCGCCAGAAGCGCCTTGATCAGCCCGGCGGCCCCGGCCGCCCCCAGCAGGTGACCGATCTGGGACTTGATGGAGGAAACACCGGCCCGGCTGTCTTTGTACCAGGTGTTCAGGGTTGCAAGCTCGGCAGCATCTCCGATGGTGGTGGAGGTACCGTGGGCTTCGATGAACCCGATCTGTTCCGGAGTGATCTCCGGCCGGGTGTGCTCATAGCAGCGCTGGACACTCAAGACCTGACCCCGGGGGTTGGGGGCGGCAATGGCCTTGCCCCGGCCGTCGGAAGAGGCCCCGATCCCGTTGATGACCCCGATAATCCTGTTGTGGTCCCGGATGGCGTCTTTCATGCGCTTGAGCACGAACACCACCGATCCTTCCCCCAAAACAAACCCGTCGGCCCGCTGATCGAACGGGTAGGATCCTTTGGCAGACAGGGTACCCATCTTGGCGAATCCGATAAAGGATTCCGGGGCCAGATGGGTGTTGACCCCGCCCACGATCACCTGGTCATGTTCGCCGGAGAGCAGCTCGCCGACTCCCGCTTCCAGGGCCGTGATAGACGAGGCACAGGCCGCATCCACAACGTAGTTGGCTCCCCGGACCCCCAAGTGCCGGGCGATGCGGGAGGCCTCGATGTTCAGCAGCATCCCGTGCACCGGGTCATACCCTTTGTGTTCCCCTTCCAGGTGTGCCTGGAGGCTGTCCCGGATACCGATTTTCTCGTCATCGGACAGCGCGGCCCAGGCATCGGTTTTTTCCATCATGGACAAAATCCAGGGAAACCAGTATTTCAGCTGAAGCGCGTTGCCCAGCTCGTTGGACAGGCAGGTGGCGATGATCACGGCGGTCCGCTGGGGATCTTCACAGATCAAATGATCCGTGTCATCCACAAGACCCGCATTTTCCACGGCTTTGTAAGCGGTCTGCAGGACCATCTGCTGGCTCCGGGACAACCGTTTGGCCTTGTCCGGGGCATATCCGAACCGTTCGTAATCAAAGTGAAAATCATCCACCACGCCGGCCAGGGTGGTGTAGGTTCTGTCTTCGGCACTCCGGTCCGGGCTGTAATACAGATCATTGTCAAACCGGTGATCCGGCATGGGATGGATGGTGTATTTTTTCCCCAGGATATTGTCCCACAAGGCATCCGGGGTATCGGCATCCGGCAGGGTACAGCCCATGCCCACCACGGCGATCTCGTCGTTGATCCGGCTTTTCGGGTTGAACAGGACCTCCAGCCGGTCCAGGTGGTGAAACAGCCGGGATTTGCCGGTAAAATAGGTGTCATGAATCTGTTGAACCGACACGCTGTGCGTGAAGAACGCCAGGCTGTCCCCGGTCAGGAAATTGCCTTTTTCCCGGTGCTCCTCGTCTTTGAACCAGGTATAGTACTGTTCTCCGGGTCGCTTGAAATCCGGCAGAAACCCCTTGGCCCCGATCAGCAGAGAACCGATGTTTTTCTTTTCAAAGGCCCGCTTGCGTTCATCCAGTTTGACCTTGTCCCGGGTCATGGTGTCTTCCAGTTCTTTCATCATTTTTGCAAACGGCGTGGGTGCGGTGCGGGAGGCCAGGCCCAGACTTTTGCCGATCACCACGGTTTCGTCTTTCTCAATGATGATCTCCTGGTACTGCTTTGTCATGCTCCGGGTCTCCACGATCTCTTTGGAAAACAGGTAGGCCGTGCCCACCTGCAACCCGATACAGGCCCCTTTTTTGGCCAGAAACGATGTCATGCCGGAGATGAAAAACGAAGCAAAACAGGTGGAGATGCCGCCGGCAAACACCAGCGAGAGTTTTGACAGATCCTGGTTCCGGCTCACCAGCGTTTCAATGGCCGCTTCCCACAGCACCAGCGAAGACAGAAACCCCACGTGCCCGCCGGCTTCCCCGCCTTCGAAAATAAACCGGACACAACCGCTTTTCAATGCATTCTCCATCATGGGCACCGATGGGGTGTGCAGATAGGTTTGGGTGCCGGCCGCCTCCAGATCCCGTACCTGGGAAGGAATGCCGCCGGCAAACAGGGCAAAGGGGATCTTGTATTTTTTTACCATCTCCAGATGCTTGTGCACATTGGGATTGAACGCTTCGATCCCCACCAGGCCGGCCCCGCATAGGGGGACTTTTTCTTTTCCCCTGGACAGCATCTCATCGGCCAGAGAAGCGGGCAGGGATCCCACGGCAAAAAACGGCAGGGCCCCGGCCTCCCGTACCTTTGCTGCAAATTCCGGGTTATCGGATATGTTGGCCATGGGCCCCTGGATCAGGGGCAATCGGGTGTTCTGGTTCCGGGCAAACGGGGAGTTTTTTGTCACCGGATCGAATGCATCCACACAATCGAGCACCTGCCCCAGCATGACAAAAAAGTCATGAATCATATCAGCCAGTTTATGGGATTTTTTGGCCATATGCCGGGCAAACAGCCCGTCCTGGCCCATGAAAAACAACGACTGGACAAACGGGGCATCCGCATCGTTCACGGCGATGATCCGGGACGCTATTTTTTCATACAGCTGGTGTTCCCCGTCCGCCTGATCTCCCAGCAGCACGGCTTCCTGCTTCAACTCTTTGACCACCTGGGTGCCCAGTCTGGCAAACACCCGGAACACCTGTTTGTCCTGGATGCTGATCTCCGTGGAATCGCCCTCCTCCACCATGGCCAGCAGATTCTTGAAGGCCGGGGACACGGGGGCCTCGTCTGCCAGCAGCACCTGGGTATCCATGACAAATCCGGACACCCCGGCGGCCAGCATGCCCGCACCCGTGTACTGTCCCACGCCGCCGTGAACGAACACGGGCCGGTTCTGGTGTTTCAGGTACCACTGCATGAGAATGAAAGAAGAATATTTGGACACCGGACCGGCGGCTTCGTTGCCCTTGAGGATCAGGCCATGGGGATCGGCCTTGTCAATTTGACCGGTCAGGCCGATATCTTTGATCTCCAGCAGAATCCGGGTATCGCCCAAGTTCGGTTTTTCCAGGGTGTCCTCTGTTCGGGATACCGGTACCACCAGTAGATCCAGGTTGGACACCGGCTGTTTTTCGAGTGCTTCCAGCACCTGAAGATCCAGGGATGCCAGCCGGATGCCGAAAACGATCTTTTCTTTGGACAGCCGGATAATTTTCTCCAGGATCTCTTTGCTGTCCAGAAATTCGGTGTCGAACACCGGCAGAGCACCCGCCGCATAAACAGCGTGAAAATAAGCAAGGTCAAACACCTTGACCGGGGTATAGATCATCAACGGCAGCCGGGTCTGCAAAATGCGTGTTATCATCGGAAATCTCCATTCGGTTTTTCTGACGTTTCCCCGTATCTTCTGCCCATGGGCAGGAAAACGGGGCTGGGTTCAAACAATGTTTTGATTATCCCCACAATAGTTTCAAAAACCATGCCACCAGGCAGGGAACTCATAACCACTTGAATTGTTTGATTGTTTACCCATTTTCAGCCTGTCGCCTTTATGGGTTGAAATGTTTTTTTCTTGCATTTTATGAACATTGGTTATACAAAAATGCGCATCACCTTCAACGGAAAAACGATGATGAAAAAAGCCGTACTGACCCAGACCGAGCGCCATTTTTTCAAAACCGTCCATAACGCGGCCTTTGCCAACCCGTTCAGTGAGCTGCGGGAACGCCTGGATCAGAAAATCGCCGGACTGTTCCCATCCGCCACCCGCCGGAAAAGCAAGGACATGTGTGTGCTCGAAGTGGACCGTCAGCTCAAAAAACTGGCCCGTCAGAACCGGGGCAACATCAACCAGTACACGGGAGAGGATCGGGAAGTGCTTCGGGTGGTTTACCTGTTCGATATTTTCCATAAATTCCGGGATCGGTTCGACCAGCTGATCCAGGACCAGATCGCGGCCCAGGATGATCCCGTGCCCGTGGATTTTGTGGATGACGCCCGGGAAATGATGGTGGAAAAAGGGTTTTCCATCCCCCGGTTTTATCACTATTTTGCCCTGTCATTTCAACTGCGCCGGGCGTTTTACTTTATCTCAAACACCCTGGTGGGTGCCGGCCCCTGCATGACCACCTTTAAAAAACATCTCTGGTACAACGTGTTTACCTACCATATCGGATTGTATGATCAACACCTGTGGAACCGGATGGAAGATTTTTCCACGTTGCTCATAGGAGAGACGGGCACGGGCAAAGGCACGGCCGCCAGAGCCATCGGCATGAGCGGATTCATTCCCTTTGACATAAAACGCGGCTGTTTTGTTCAAAGTTTCACCCGGGCGTTTTCCTCTCTGAACCTGTCCCAGTATCCGGAAACTCTGTTGGAATCCGAGCTTTTCGGCCACACCAAAGGCGCATTCACCGGGGCCGTGGAAGATTACCAGGGGGTGCTGGACCGGTGCAGTCCCCATGGCGCCATTCTTCTGGATGAAATCGGAGAGATCCCGGACCATATCCAGGTCAAACTGCTGCGGGTGCTCCAGGAACGCACCTTTACCCCGGTGGGGGCCCATGGCCTGTCCCGGTTCAACGGCCGGGTCATTGCCGCCACCAACCGCCCGAAAAATGAGATCATGGACGGCCGGGTCTTCAGGGAAGATTTCTATTACCGGCTGTGTTCGGACATCATCGAAGTACCGCCCCTGCGCACCCGGATTCAGGAAGATCCACAGGAGCTGGATGCGCTGCTGGATTTCACCGTTACCCGCATGACCGGTCTGGCCTCTTCGAAAATCACCGCCAAAATCAAAAGAATCATTGACCGCCGCCTGGGAAACCATTACAGCTGGCCAGGAAATGTCCGGGAGCTGGAACAATGTGTCCGAAGCGTGCTGATCCGGCGGGATTACCCGGGCAAACAGGCACCGGATGACTCGTCTCTTTCCAGTTTTCTGTGCCGGGGTATCCAGGCCCGGGATCTGCCGGTTTCCGACCTGTTGTCCGGATACTGCACCCTGTTGTATGAAACTTTGGGCACCTATGAAAAAGTGGCCCAAAAAACCGGGCTGGACAGACGAACGGTCAAAAAATATATCATGAACCACAAACAGACATAAGGACCTTGCATGTTTTCTTTTCTGCCATCACCGCTGAAAGGTGCGGTCTCTTTTCTGATGTACCTGATCAACACCATTTTGCTCACCGTGCCGTTGATACTGATTTCCCTGCTCAAGTTCATCCTGCCGTTCCAGCCGGTGGTGATGATCCTGGACCGGATACTCATGGGCATTGCCGGACTGTGGATTCACATCAATTCCCTGACCACGGACCTGTTTTGCAACATTGACTGGGATATCCGGGGGTTGGACAAGCTCAACCCCAAAGAGTGGTACCTGGTACTGTCCAATCATCAGTCCTGGGTGGATATTCTGGTGCTTCAGAAAACATTGCGCAAAAAAATTCCCATGCTCAAGTTTTTTTTGAAAAAAGAGCTGATCTGGGTCCCGTTTCTGGGGCTGGCCTGGTGGGCCCTGGATTTTCCTTTCATGAAGCGCTATTCCAAAGAATTTCTGGCACAAAACCCCCATCTGAAGGGAAAAGATCTGGAAAGTACCCGGAAAGCCTGTCAAAAATTCAAACACACCCCCGTCTCCATCATGAATTTTGTGGAAGGCACCCGGTACACGCCGGAAAAAGCCAAAACATCCGCGTTTTCACACCTGCTGACCCCCAGGGCCGGCGGCATCGCCTTTGTTCTGGGATCCATGGATCAGTGTCTCAATCACATTCTCGATGTCACCATTGTTTACCCGGACCGGGTTCCCAGCTTCTGGTCGTTCATCTCCGGTAAAACCCGGAAAATCATTGTGGATTTTCAATTGCTGGAAATCGGATGGCAGATCAAAGGGGATTATTTCAATGATCCGGTTTTCAAGGAACAGTTCTGTGAGTGGCTCAATCAGTTGTGGCAGGAAAAAGACCGGAAAATCCAGCGGCTGCTTTCTTAAAGAATGGCGGCCATCACCCCGGTCAGAAGAAAGGAGGATTCGATCATGAATTCCATCTGGGTGCCTGAGACCTGAGAGTCTTTTTCAAAAAAACAGATCAGCACCAGCATCAGTCCGGGCACCAGGGCCAACAGAAATGACAGCAAAAAAGGCAGCCCCGCCAGCCAGGCCCCTGCCAGCAGCACCATGGTCGCAATCAGTACGTACCGGATCAGCACAAAGCTTTTTTCCTTCCCCAAAAGTATGGGCAGGGTTTCCCTGCCGGCGATCCGATCGCCCTGGATGGCCACGATATCGAAAAATGCGGTCCGGCTGAATACCAGTCCGGCGGCATACAAAAATGCCACGGCCACCCAGACCGGCACACTGCGGGTGTCCACCGCCGGCAGAATACTGGTGACAATCCCCCAGGCCATGGTAATCAGGAGGGTCTTGGATCCGGGGATGTCCTTGATGCGCCGGATCTGCTGTTTGCTGCTCCATCTTCGGGGAATGATCTTCAGGTTATAGGACAATCCCAGAAAACTCATGACCAGAAGAATGAAAAACGACATCACGCCGGTGGTATATGCCAGATACACCCCGGCCCCGCCGGAGCTCAAGGCCACCAGGGCCAGTACAAGGCGATGCCGCCGGTAGAACACGGCCCGGTCCGGATGGTTGTAAGTGTCTGATTTGATGGCAAACATATTGTTCAACACCTGCATGGAAAACACATAGAGCATGGCAATGGCCGCATGAATCAGTGTGCGGGGCAGTTGCTGGACCACGGAACAGGCATAGGTCAGGCTGCCGGCCCCCAGTGCCAGCAGCAGGTTGGTCTTTAAAAGAAAATCCTGGATTCGAAAGATGGCTCCTGCCACGGGACGCTGATGCTCAAGATGCCGGGCCACCCGGGAACAGGTATCGGTGATCACCCAGTTGGGGGTGGAGGCACCCGCGGTTATGGCAATGGACCGGAATCCTGCCAGGGCCGTGAAATCGATTTCCGACACGGTTTCAATATGGGTGGCAACGGCCCGGGTTTCCTCCGCCACCTGGGCCAGGCGCCGGGTATTTCCACTCTGCCGCCCCCCCACCACGATCACGGCATCATGGGTGGCGGCCAGGTGTCTGACTTCCTGCTGCCGGCGCTCCGTGGACCCGCAGATGGTATCGAACACCTTGTATTGGGGCCGGTGTTCCGCGAAAAAGGCTTTGATCTCATCATAAAATGCCGTATTCTGGGTGGTCTGGGCCACCACCACCGCGTTTTCAAATACGGGCAACGCCGGTAACTGATCCATGGCCGTCACCGTATGTCCGTTGCCCCGGGCATATCCCAGCAGCCCCTTGACCTCGGGATGATTTTCATCACCGACAATAATGGTGGCATATCCTTTTTCCGCGTATTTTCGGATAATCACCTGAACCAAAACCACCCGGGGACAGGTGGCATTGATCACGGTGAATCCTGCTTTTTTCAAGGCAGCTTCTTCTTCCGGCGGCACCCCGTGGGCCCGGATCAACACCATGCCGGTTCCTTTTTCCGGAATGGTATCCAGCCGGGAAATCCCTTTGGTCTCCAGCATTTCCAGCACCTGGGGGTTGTGGATCAGCGGGCCGTACGTATAGATCGGGGCATCGGATTGATTGGCGGCATCCAGCACCATGTCCACGGCCCGGCGGACCCCCATGCAGAAGCCCGCGGTTTTTGCAATGGTGATTTTCATGAAATATGGATCAGCAGATCCACCAGCCGGGAAAATTCCGATTGAGACGTGAAATTGATTTCAATGCGCCCTTTTTCCCCGTTTTTCCGAATCTTCACCGGAGACTGGATCTGGCTGGAAATCCGCGAACTGGTGTTTTCCAGAAAGGCCTGCTCCGTGGGAGACAGATGACGGACCGGTTCGGGTTTTCCCTGTTTGGAATGATTCACCAGCTGTTCGGTTTTTCTGACCGACAGCTTCTGCCGGATCACCTGTTCGAACAGGGCCAGCTGGGTTTCCAGGGAGCCGGCACTCAGCAGTGCCCGGGCATGACCCATGGAAATTTCTTCCTCCAGAAGACTTTGTTTGATTTTTTCAGGCAATCCCCGCAGCCGGAGCAGGTTGGCGATGGTGGACCGGTTCTTGCCGATTTTTTCGGCCACTTTTTCCTGGGTATAGCCGAACTCATCCATGAGCCGGAAATAGGCTTCCGCCTCTTCCAGCACATTCAGGTTGGCCCGCTGGATATTCTCGATAATGGACACTTCCAGCACCTGCTCATCGGTCAGATCCTTGACCACCACGGGCACATGGCTCAGGTCGGCGGATCTGGCCGCCCGGAGCCGCCGTTCTCCGGCAATCAATTCATAGGCCCCGTCCATATGACGGACCAGCAGCGGCTGCAGGATGCCCTGCTGGGCAATGGAATCTTTCAGGCGGTCCAGCTCCTCTTCATTGAAATCGGTCCGGGGCTGATACCGGTTGGGACCGATATGCTCCACCGGACACATGAAAAAATTCCCCCGATCCTTCTGGGCATCCATGTCAAAATCCGGGATCAATGCTCCGATCCCCCGCCCCAGGCCTGTTTTTTTCTTTTTTTTGTCCATCATCGTTTCAGCAGCTCCCTGGCAAACGCCATATATCCTTTTGCTCCTTGTGACTGCTTGTCGTACAACATGACCGGCAGGCCGTAACTGGGCGCTTCTCCCAGTTTCACGTTCCGCGGTATCTTGGTTTTGAACACCAGTCCCTTGAAATATTGCCGGGCATCTTCCACCACGTTCTGGGCCAGGTTGGTGCGGCGGTCGAACATGGTCAGCACAATGCCTTTGATTTTCAATCCCGGATTAAACGATGACTTGACCCGCTTGACCGTGTCCAGCAGCTGTCCCAGCCCTTCCAGGGCAAAAAATTCGCTCTGGAGCGGGATCAGCACAAAATGGGATGCCACGAACGCATTCAGGGTCAACAGACTCAATGCCGGCGGGCAATCGATCAACACATAATCATACTGGTCTGCCACCGGGGTCAGCAGCTGTTTCAACCGGGCCTCCCGCTGGGACACGGACACCATTTCAATTTCAAACCCGATCAGATCCACGTTGGCGGGCAACAGGGTCAGACCCGGCAGCATGGTGGGCAGCAGCAGGTCCCGGACATCTGCCTCGCCGATCAGTCCATGGTAAAGAGAGGCTTCCAGACCGGGCTTTTCCACCCCTAAGCCGGTGGTGGCATTGGCCTGGGAATCACAGTCCACCAGCAGGACTTTTTTCTTGAGCAGGGCCAGGGCTGCGGAAAGATTGACGGCCGTGGTGGTCTTTCCCACCCCGCCTTTTTGATTGGCTATGCTGATGATCTGCGTCATGATGTTAGTTCAATATCACAGTTCTCGATGCGTGGCAAACAAGAAAAATGACCGTTCCGGTTTATATTTGACATTTCAGGTACCTGTGATACGATACAAAAGAATGCAGAAACGTCCGCCTCCATCCCGAAAAAAATCAAGAGCCTCCCGGAAACCCGTGGCTCGATCTCCTGAAAACAGACCGGCCCGGCTGAATTTTTTACCGGACCTTCCCATCACGGCCAGGAAAGATGACATCATCGAGGCGATCCAGGCCAGCCCGGTGGTGATCATTTCCGGTGAAACCGGTTCCGGCAAGACCACCCAGATTCCCAAATTCTGTCTGGCCGCCGGGTGCGGCACCCGGGGCATGATCGGCTGCACCCAGCCCCGGCGGATTGCCGCCGTCAACGTGGCCAGACGTATTGCATTCGAATTCAATGAACCGTTGGGTACATCGGTGGGGTATAAAATCCGGTTTGATGACAAAGCCCCTTCCCATGCCTGCATCAAGGTGATGACCGACGGCATTCTGCTGGCGGAAACCCAGCAGGACCCCCTGTTGAAGCGCTATGATACCATCATCGTGGACGAGGCCCATGAAAGAAGCCTGAACATCGATTTTACCCTGGGCATTCTGCGCCGCCTGATGAAAAAACGCAAACACCTGAAACTGATCATCACCTCCGCCACCATCGATACCCGAAAATTTTCCGACGCCTTTGACAACGCCCCCATCATCGAGGTATCCGGCCGGATGTTTCCCGTGGAAACGGTATACCGGCCGATGGTAGAAGACTCCGGAGAAAAGCAGAACCCGGAGGATCAGGGATATGTGGAAGCCGCCGCTGACGCGGCCCATTCTCTTTTGACCCGGACCCGGTCCGGGGACATGCTGATCTTCATGCCCACGGAACAGGACATCGGGGAAACCATGGAACTGCTCCGGGGCCGGCAGCATCCCGGTGTCACCGTTCTGCCGCTGTTCGCCCGGCTGTCCGCCGGAGAACAGGCCAAAGTGTTTTCAAGGACTCCGGGCCGGAAAATCATTGTCTCCACCAATGTGGCGGAAACCTCTTTGACCATTCCGGGCATCCGATATGTGATCGACACGGGCCTGGCCCGGATTCCCAGTTATTCCCCGAGAACCCGCACCACCTCGCTGCCCGTGCGGCCCATCTCCCAGAGCTCCGCCAACCAGCGCATGGGACGGTGCGGCCGGGTGGAAAACGGGATCTGTATCCGGCTGTATGATGAAGATGATTTCAACGGCCGCCCGTTTTTCACGGCCCCGGAAATTTTACGCAGCAACCTGGCGGAAGTGATTTTGCGCATGATCTCCCTGAACCTGGGGGATGTGTCACGGTTCCCCTTTATCGATCCGCCCTCTTCCAAAAGCATCCGGGACGGATTCGACACCCTGGTGGAGCTGGGGGCTGTGAAGATGTCCGGCAACCGCAGAAAAGCGGTTGAACTCACCAGCGTGGGGCAGATCATGTCACGAATTCCCGTGGATCCCAAACTGTCCCGAATTCTCATTGCGGCCCAAGACAACCACTGCCTGGCCGAAGCCCTGGTCATTGCCACGGCATTGTCCATTTCCGATGTCCGGCAGCGCCCGGCTGAAAAAGCGGCGGCGGCCGACCAGAAGCACGCCCGGTTCAAAGACCCGTCGTCTGATTTTGTCACCCTGCTCAACATCTGGGATGCCTATCAAGCGGAAGAAAAAAAATCCCGGTCACGGACCCGACTCCGCCGGTTCTGCATGGATCATTTTCTGTCATTCAAACGGATCCGCGAATGGCTCGATATCCACAGCCAGATCCGGCGCCAGCTGAAAGAACACGGATTTACCGATTTTACCCCCTTCACCCCGCTGCCCGGCACGAGTCAGCTCAAATCAAAAGACCATGACATCGGCGGTCCCTTGTACATCGCCCTGCACAAATCCCTTTTGGCCGGATATCTGGCTCACATTGCCCATAAAAAGGAAAAAAACATCTATACAGCGGCCAAAGGACAGCAGGTCATGATCTTTCCGGGCTCCGGCCTGTTCGACAAAGCCGGCCCCTGGATTGTGGCCGCAGAGTTCGTCAGGACCCGCCAGCTGTTTGCAAGGGGGGTGGCCAATATCGATCCGGCCTGGCTGGAGGAGATCGGAAAGGATCTGTGCACCCGCACCTGTTCCGATCCCCGGTGGGAAAAAAAACAGGGGCGGGTCATGGCCACGGAACAGGTCTCGTTGTTCGGTCTCATCATTGTGGCGGGCCGGGCCGTACCCTACGGCAAAATCAATCCGGAAGAGGCCGGAGATATTTTTATCCGCAGTGCCCTGGTGGACGGAGACATTCATCAACCCTTTCCTTTCATGGTCCACAACCAGAACCTGATCGAAGAACTGGAAGAGGCGGAACATAAAACCCGGCAGCGGGACATTCTGGTGAGCAGAGAAGACAGGGTCCAATTCTATCATGCCCGGCTGCCCCGGCCGTTTTATCACATCAAAACCTTTGCCAGGTTCCTCAAAGACCAGAAAGAGGATCAGTTCCTGCGCATGACCCGGGAAGACCTGGAAAAAAACAGGGCTGACCAGGACCGGCTGTCTCTGTTTCCGGATATGCTGAATACCGAGCAGGGGAATTTTGCCCTGTCCTACCGGTTCAATCCCGGGGATGACGTGGACGGTATCACGGTCAAGGTGCCGGCGGACATGGCCCCCCAAATCCCCCGGACCGCTGTGGAAAAACTGGTTCCGGGCCTGTTCGAAGAAAAAGTCGCCGGCCTGATCAAAGGACTGCCCAAATCCTACCGGGTCCGGCTGATGCCCATCCAGGCCACTGCGGCCCGGATCGCAAAGAATCTGCCCACAGATGACATGCCTTTGTTTTCCCAGTTGTCCGCGTGTATCCAGAAGCACTATGGATTGATGATCCCGGCCACGATCTGGTCGGAAGATCATCTGGCGGATCACCTGAAAATGCGCATTTCCATCCGGGATCACCAAGACCGGGAGATCACCTCTGTAAGAGATCCATCCCTGTTGAACCGGTTCCCCACAGCGGCGCCCGAACCCGGCACGTCCGCTCTGGACCGGGCCAGACAGGCGTTTGAAAAAACCGGCATCACTGACTGGTCTTTTTCCGATCTGCTTGAAGAACACCGCATTGACGAGCCGGACGGATTCACCCGAAAGGTTTATCCCGGGTTGACAATCGAAGAAAATTCCTTGAGTCTCCGGCTGTTTCTTTCCCGGAAGGATGCGGACACCGCCCATGTCCAGGGGATCCGGTGGCTGTATGAACACCGGTTTTCCGATCTGTTCAAGTCCATTAAAAAAGATATCCGAACCATGACAGGCCTCAAAGAGATCGCCGGGTATTTCGACGGGCCGGCCGCATTTCAGGAAGCCATCTATACCTGTATCACCCGGCATCTGTTTGAAAAAAATCTGCGGACTCAAGATGCGTTCGAGACCTACATTCAGGAACTTCGCCCCGCACTGTACCGGAAAACCAGCGATCTGATCCAGGACATTCAGGCCGTGGGACAGGCCTATGCCGAGTGTTTTTCTTTGATTCAGTCTTTGTCTTTGAAGCACAAAAACCGCCCCCGGGCCAGCCGGATTCTCACTGAACGGTTCCAGGCCCTCAAAAACCTGGTGCCGCCCCATTTTCTTTCTTTATATTCCATCCAGCGAATCCAGCATTTGCCCCGGTATGTGGACTGTCTCAGAATCCGGGCCCAGCGTGGGGCGGACAACCCGGCCAAAGAATCGGAAAAAGCCAAAAAAATCAGCCGGTTCGAAACCCACCTGGCCACCCAGGTGGCCGGGTTGTCTGAAAAGACATCCCCGGAAAAAGCCCAAAAAGTCGAAGATTTTTTCTGGCTTTTGGAAGAATACAAAATTTCCGTATTTGCCCAGGAATTGAAAACCGCAGTCAAGGTGTCTGCCAAACGCCTGGAAAAAGAACTGCACACCCTGTCCACCCTGATCTGATATCCCGATGGCCTGAAACACCCCACCCAATGATGAAAGTATCCACCGTCAGGTATTCACTTAAAACTTACCACTTACCACTTACCACTTTATCTGCTTGACAGGTTTTTCAACCGCTGCCGGACCTGTTTTTCCAGATGCTGAATAATCCGGGTCAATGCCCGGGTTTCCCGAACGGGGCCGGAATCGTTCCACCCGGCGGCCAGGGCCTGTTCCTTTTTTTGACAAAACTGATCCATGGAGTCCACCAACGTCATCCATGCCAGCAGTTTCTGGATCACATGACGTTCTTCCGGGCTCAGATCCGCGGTATCGATGGGGTGTCCGCTGTCTGTTCTGATAATCATCTGTTTTTTTTTCCTTTATGGTTTTCAACCGGTGATCCGGATTTTTCCTGAAACTCCTTGAAACCTGCTGCATAATGCATTAATTTGCTGTAAGTTATCAATCAAAAACCCAAGTTTCAACCATAAGGATTGTCTGCGTGTTCACAGAAACCGTTACATTTCCGGCTGCGTTTGTCGCCGGCCTGCTTTCATTTTTATCTCCTTGTATTCTGCCGTTGATTCCTGCGTATTTTTCATTCATCACGGGGCTGTCTCTGGATGAACTCACGGAAGGCAGACAGGAAACACGGAAAAAAGTGATCCTGTCCACGTTGGTGTATGTGGCCGGATTTTCCCTGGTGTTCATCCTGATGGGTGCATCGGCATCGTTTCTGGGATCCGCGTTCACCAAATACGCGTACATCGTTCAGTATGTGGGGGGTGCCATCATCCTGATTTTCGGGCTGCACCTGCTGGGGGTCATCAACATCAAGGCGCTTTCGTTTGAAAAACGGATCCACATGAAACAGAAGCCGGTCCACCTGGTCGGCACCTTTGTCATCGGCATGGCGTTCGGGGCCGGATGGAGTCCGTGCATCGGGCCGCTGCTGGGCAGTATCCTGATCGTAGCGGGCAACCAGGACACCGTGGCCAAAGGGATCTGGCTTCTGGCCGTGTATTCCGCGGGCCTGGCCCTGCCGTTCGTTGTCATGTCCTTTTTCATCACCTCTCTGGTGGAAACGATGAAAAAAGCCACCCGGTTCATTCCCATCATCAACAAAGTCGCCGGCGGACTGTTGGTTGTCATGGGTCTGCTGCTGATTTTTGATAAATTTCATTTACTGACCGTGATCTGATCCGACACCCATGACACCTCCCCGTTCCCGTTTTTACATCCTGATCATCCTCACCACCCTGGCCAAACTGCTGATGAACACGGCCCGACGGATGGTGTATCCCTTTGCCCCGGCCTTTGCCAGGGGGCTGGGCGTGGACCTGGCCGCCATCACTTCGGTCATTGCCTTGAATCAGGCCACGGCCGTGCTGGGACCCGTGGGGGCCTCTTTTGCCGACCATTACGGCAACCGCCGCATCATTTTGTTTTCCCTGGTCATGCTCTGTATCGGGTGTGTGGCTGCCGGCCTGATCCCCTTGTACAGCACCCTGGTGCTGGCCCTGTTTCTGGCAGGACTGGCCAAAAGCATTTTTGATCCCAGCTTCCAGGCATTCATCGGCACCCAGGTGCCGTTTGAACAGCGGGGAAAATTCATCGGCATTACGGAACTGGCCTGGGCCGGTGCCACGCTGGTGGGCATTCCCCTGGCCGGCATGACCATCCAGGCCGTTTCCTTTCAGACCCCGTTTCTGGTCATCGGTATCCTGGCTGCCGCCTGTTTTGCCCTGATTTTCAGGATGATGCCCGAAGACCGGCCCCCTGCCGGAAATGCCGGCAAAAAAACCGGACAACTGCTGGTGAACTGGAAACAGATCATGAAAAACCGGCAGGTTCTGGGCATGCTGAGTTTCTCTTTTTTCATGGCGCTGGGATCCGATATCCTGTTTGTGGTCTACGGCGCATGGCTGGAGCAGTCCTATGGCCTGTCGCTGGCCGCCATCGGCATGGGAACGATTCTCATCGGCCTGGCCGAGGTGGCCGGGGAAGCGATCACCGCGTTTTTTTCCGACCGGATCGGGCTGTTGAAAACCATCTTCATCGGCATGGTCCTGACGGCCGGGGCCTATTTTCTGCTGCCGGTTCTGGACCGGGGGGTCCCCTATGTGCTGGGCGGGTTGTTTCTGGTGTTTTTATGCTTTGAATTCACCATTGTCACGGCCATGGGCCTGGCCACGGAACTGATGCCGGAACTGCGGGCATCCACCATGTCGGCGTTTTATGCCATCGGCGGCATGGGCCGGGTGGTCGGGGCGTTTTCCGGGGGACTGATCTGGTCCCATACCGGCATATCCTTTATCAGCCTGGTTGCCGGCACCTGTACCCTGCTCGCCCTGGCCTGTATGGTCGCCGGGTTTATCCGTGTGCCCCGGCCTTAAACCAGGGCCGTTTCAAATCGTCGAAAATCCGGTTCCGTGATGCCCGCCACCCCCGGGGGCCGGTCCGATGCATCATGACAGTCCGACCCGCCCGTGACCAGCAGATTGTGCTGTGCGGCCCAACCGAGCAAACGGTCCTGATGTTCTTTTGTATGTCCCGGATAAAACACCTCGATGCCTTGAAGGCCCGCAGACAGAAATTCAGGCAGCAGCGTTTCCACAATCTCGATGGAAGGCAGCACTTCCCTGTAATGTCCTTTGCCGGGAAATGACCCGGCCGCCGGATGGGCCAGGACCGCCAAAAGGGGATTTTTTTTCATGAAATGGGCCACATCGCTGAGTTCAATGCCGGACGGCAGATAGGCCGGACTGGCATTGCCGATGATCTGAAGAACGGTCTCTTTGTCGGCAATGCCCAGTTTTTCAGACAGGGCCAGGGCAAAATGCCGGCGGCTGGCATTGCTGCTGTATGCGGCAATATCTTCAAAAACCAGGTCCCGGGCCAGCAACGGCGCTTTCCCCGAAGGCCCGAACTCCCGGTTGATTCCGGCAATCCGTGCCCGGACCAACGCTTCTCCCCGGCCTTTGGACAACAAGGTTTCAAACGCATCCACAAACCCGGTATCCAAAAGGCGCTTCCGGGGAAAATAACACAACAAATGCAGGGTGCCTGTAAAAGCAGGGCGCTGGAACCGAATGGAAACCTCCACCCCGGGAACCACCTGAATACCGGCCTGATCCCCTTCTGCCAGACCCGGCGCAATCCCCTTGAGGGTATCGTGATCCGTGATGGCCACCGCCCGGAGTCCAAGTGCTTTTGCCCTGGATATCAGTTGCCGGGGTGAAAAATCACCATCCGAGGCCTGTGTATGGTTGTGCAGGTCGGCAAAAATCGCGTGTGTCATGTTTTTTTCTCCTGGTTCTTATGGCGGTTTTCGGGGGATCCCGATGCTCGATCACGGATTGTCTCTTTATTTTACCATGTGAAGCAGAGCATTTTTTTTAAAAAATTTCAAGATATCGTTTGATTTTTAGCGGGTAAATGATAGAAGAAAAAATCAAAATTGGAAAAATTTCCAGTAAAAAAGGATGTATAATCTAAATGAACACCTTTATTAATGGACAAAAAACATGGATATTCTGAACGCACTGGGCAAAATCGAATCTGCCGAACAGGCACTGGCGGTTTGTAAAGAACGGATGGATACAACGCAGTTTCATCGTGTTTCCAGCATCTCGCATCCCGAAATACTGAAACGGATCGCCAATGCCATGGTGATCTGCAACCCGGCGCACATTTTCATCAACACCGGGTCTGAAGCGGACCGCCGCTTTATCCGGAACCTGGCCCTGGAAACCGGTGAAGAACGTTCCCTGGCCCTGGAAAACCATACCATTCATTTTGACCTGCCCGGTGAACAGGGACGGATTGTGGACCGCACCTTTTATATCGCCAACCCGGAAGACCAGATCTCATCACTTGCCAACCGCATGAACCGGGAAAACGCCCTGGAAGATATTCGATCCAACATGACCGATATCATGGCCGGAAAAACCATGGTGGTGGGATTCTACATGCGGGGCCCCGTGGGTGCCCCGGTTTCCAACCCGGCCCTGGAAATCACCAGCTCCGCCTATGTCAGCCACAGTGCCGAACTGCTGTACCGGAATGCGTTTCCCGATTTTGACAAAGAGGTGGCGGCCCGGGGACATTTCTTCACCAACGTCCATTCCGAGGGGCTGAACCGGCCGGAAGACCTGCCCGATGCCCGGGTGTTCATGGACCGTCAGTACCAGACCACCTACAGTTTCAAATGCACCTATGCCGGCAACACCCTGCTGCTCAAAAAAGGCAACCACCGGTTTGCCGTGGACAAGGCGGTCTACAAAAACCGGGGACAAGAACTGTCCGAGCATATGTTCATCACCGGGATAAAGGGACCGGGGAACCGGGTGACCTGGTTTGCCGGGGCCGCGCCGTCCGGGTGCGGCAAAACCACCACGGCCATGGCCGGCAACCGGTTTGTGGGGGACGACCTGGCCCAGATGTGGATCGCCGAAGACGGCAGCATTCGAAGCGTCAACCCGGAAGCGGGTATTTTCGGAATTGTGGAGGATGTGAACCAGGAAGGGGATCCCCTGCTCATGAAAGTACTCAGACAGCCCGGTCATGAAGTGATCTGGTCCAATGTGCTCATCGATGAAAACAATATTCCCCACTGGGTGGGCAACCATGAACCCCCGCCGGAAAAAGGAATCAATTTTCAGGGGGAATGGCATCCCGGCAAAACCGATGACAACGGCAAACCCGTCCCCATGTCCCATCCCAACTCCCGGTGTACGCTGCGGTCCACCAACCTGGACAACTATTCTTCTGAAGCGGAAAATCACAACGGAGTCCTCACCCGGGTGTTCACATACAGCGGCCGGGATGCCGACACCATGCCCCCGGTCTGGGTGGCGCCGGATTCAGACCACGGTGTGGTGATCGGGGCCTGTATTGTATCGGCGGCCACGGCCACGGAAGTGGGGGCTTCCGGTGTGAAGCGGGCCCCCTGGGCCAATGCCCCGTTCATCCCCGGCGCGCTGGGGGATTACATGGATGCCCAGTTCCGGTTTTTCGGAAATCCCGCCATCCAGTCATCGTTCCAGCCGGTCATGGCCGGGCTGAACTATTTTCTCACGGACAAGGCCCGGGGAGGAACCGATGACCGGCTCCTGGGAGAAAAAAAAGATGTCAAGGTGTGGCTGGCCTGGCTGGAGCGGTATGCGCATCAGGAAGCGGGCTGTATTCAGACCCCCATCGGGAACCTGCCGCTGTACAAAGATCTTGTGCCGCTGTTTGCCGACATCATCGACAAACCCTATCCGAAAGATCTGTATGACCGGCAGTTTTCTTTGTATGTGGACCCCATCATCGGCCGCATCGAACTGCAGGAGGCCGCCTATGCCAAAGAAAAAAACATCCCCGGCCGGCTGTTTGAGATTCTGGCCCTTCAGAAGGAAGCGCTGCACGCGTTGAAGCAGACAAAAGGCACCGTGATTTTACCCGGAGACCTGGAAAGTTAAAACTTGGGTGATTTACCCATTTTATTAAATTTTATTGCTTGATTTTATGAAATTTATTGGATAAAAATATTGATTTCACAATTGAATATCAAACCGCAACAAATAGTGTGGCAGCCGGATGCTGCTGACCATATGTTTTTTTGACAACAGGAGGAACCAATGGCAAAAATTGTCCGTCGTGAGGAAATGGCCCAGGGCACCATCGTTTTGAATGAGATCGACGCCCCGCGCATATCCCGCAAAGCAAAACCCGGCCAGTTCGTGATTCTTCAGGCCGATGAAACCGGAGAACGTATCCCCTTGACCATGGCGGATACCGACCCGGACAAGGGAACCATCACCATCATCTACATGGTGGTGGGCAAATCCACGGCCCGTTTCAAGGAACTGCAGGTGGGAGACACGTATTTCGCCCTGATCGGTCCTTTAGGGGCACCCACCCACATTGAAAACTTCGGCAAGGTGGTGTGTGTGGGCGGCGGTACAGGAATCGCCGTGCTCCACCCCATCACCCGGGCATTGAAACAGGCCGGCAATGAAGTCACCACCATTTTAGGGGCCCGAAGTTATGATCTCCTGATCATGGAAGACAAAATGCGGGCCGTGTCCGACCATTTTCACATCTGCACGGATGACGGATCCCATGGCCACCATGGATTTGTCACCGATGTTTTGAAAGATGTTCTGGAAAAAGACGACATCAACCTGGCCGTGGCCATCGGCCCCATTCCCATGATGAAATTCTGCAGCCTGATCACCAAGGAAAAAGATGTGAAGACCTTTGTGAGCCTCAACCCCATCATGGTGGACGGCACGGGCATGTGCGGGTGCTGCCGCGTTTCCGTGGGCGGAGACACCAAATTCGCCTGTGTGGACGGACCGGAATTCGACGGACACAAAGTGGATTTTGATGAGCTGGCCAAACGCCTGGCGTCCTATCTGGACGAAGAACGCACCAGCATGGAAACCTTTGAAAAAAGTAACGCATGAACACGCAACCGGTGAGTTGTACGGAGGAATAAATGGCAAAAAAAGAGAAAATCGCCCGGGTTGAAATGCCGGAGCAGGACCCGGATGTCAGACGAAGAAATTTTGAGGAAGTCCCCCTGGGGCTGAGCGAAGAGATGGCGATGACCGAGGCCAGGCGGTGCCTGCAATGCAAGAAACCGACCTGCATCGATGGCTGCCCGGTTTCCGTGCTTATCCCCGACTTTATCAAGTGCATTGCAGACGGTGATTTTACCGGTGCCGCCAACAAGCTGTGGGAAAGAAACGCCCTTCCGGCGGTATGCGGCCGGGTCTGCCCCCAGGAGGAACAGTGTGAAGGCAAATGCATTGTGGGGAAAAAAGACAAGCCCGTGGCCATCGGCTATCTGGAGCGGTTTGCTGCGGATTATGAACGCAAAAACAGCTCCGGCGGAATCCCGGAGGTGCCGGAAAAGACCGGAAAAAAAGTGGCGGTCATCGGATCGGGCCCGTCCGGGCTCACCGTGGCCGGGGACCTGTTGCTCAAAGGCCATGATGTCACCATTTTCGAGGCGTTTCACAAACCCGGCGGGGTCCTGGTATACGGCATTCCCGAATTTCGTCTGCCCAAGGAGATCGTGGCATCGGAAGTGGCCACCCTGGAAAAAATGGGTGCCAAGATCGAGTGCAATTCCGTGGTGGGCGCGTCCGTGACCATTGACGAACTGTTCGAGGAAGGATATGACGCCGCCTATATCGGTGTGGGGGCCGGCCTGCCCCGGTTCATGAACCTGCCCGGCGAAAACCTCATCGGCATCTATTCCGCCAATGAATACCTGACCCGCACCAACCTGATGAAAGGGTATCTGTTCCCCAAATACGACACCCCCATTGCCAAGGGCAAGAACGTGGTGGTGCTGGGTGCGGGCAACGTGGCCATGGACTCGGCCCGGACCGCCATGCGCCTGGGCGCGGAATCGGTCAAGGTGGTATACCGGCGGTCCAGGGAAGAGATGCCGGCCAGGGAAGAGGAACTCCACCATGCCCAGCAGGAAAAGATCGAATTTGTCCTGCTCACCAACCCCACCCAGTTTTTCGGGGATGAGAACGGCCGGCTCACGGGTATGGAATGCCTGAAAATGGAGCTGGGAGAACCCGATGCTTCGGGCAGAAGGCGGCCCGTGCCCATCGAGGGATCGGAATACCGCATCGACTGCGACCTGGTGGTGGTGTCTGTGGGCTCCAATGCCAACCCCCTGCTGACCAACGCCACCCCGGACATGTCCCTGAACCGCTGGGGCAACATCGAGGCGGACCCGGCCACGGGCAAGACCACCAAAAAAGGGGTCTGGGCCGGGGGAGACATTGTCACGGGTGCCGCCACGGTCATCCTGGCCATGGGGGCCGGCAGAGCCGCAGCCAACTCCATGCATGACTACCTGACCATCGGCTGGTAATTCTCCGAAACTCAAAAAAACAGCCCTGAAACCAGCAAAGCCGCCGGCAACCGGTACCCAACCGGCTGCCGGCGGCTATATCATGGCATATCGACGGCTTGATTCTTTGTATGCAGCCGCGTTGTGTACCGCTTCTGTGCCGGCTGACTCACTCCGGCAGAATAAACACCTTGTGATCCACCAAAGACAATGAATGAATCCGTCCTTTGATGAATTTCTGATCCCCGAAAATGGACACCAGCCGGATCCCGTTCTCATCGGGCTCCACCTTGTCCACCGCTTCCATGATCAATGTTTCCTTATCTGCTTCTTTCAGATATGCATTTGCTTCACACATGCCTGGTTCTCCTCATTGGATTTCAATAAAAGACAGGTGGGATGCCATCAGCTCATCCACCAGCATGGGCAGCGGCAGTCCGGCCACCCCCACAATGTCGATATTTTCCTGGCTCAGGGGCAGCAGCACCTTTCTGGCATCGGACAGGCTGATGGCTTCAGCCATGGGCCCGGTCACCTCCCCCATCATGGCATGGGGAATGAGGATGCCCACGGGCCCGATGATCACATCCGCTTTTTTCACGGTCTGAATGATGGCATTGGTGCCGGATGCCCCCTTGTTGGCCCGGGATTTGAGCATCTGGGATGTGGCAATGGCATTGGTGCCTAAAGCGATGATCTCGATGCTTTCTCCAAACTGCTCCTTGAGCTTTCGGATCACCACGGAACCGATGCCCCCGCCCTGGCCGTCCACCACACAGATTGTCTGTTTTTTTTCGTTATCCATGAATCGCCTGTCTCGGTTTTCCGGTTGTCATTGTGCCAACGGGGTCACCCATTGGCAGACATGGTGCCAGATCGATTGTTCCACCGCGTCTTCAGAAGCGTTTCCGTCCACCACCACCACGGTTTCCTGATCCCTGAGCCGCTCGAATGCCGCAAAATAATGATCCCGCACCCGGGTCAGGATGTCAATTTTTTCAAACATATCCAGACGGTTCCGGCCGGCCCTTATCCGTTCCAGGCAGGTGTCAGGTGCCACATCGATGAACAGGGTCAGATCCGGCTTGAGAATCTTCGCGTTCACGGTGTTCAGGGTGATGATCCAGTCCAGGTCCATGTCTTTTGCATGGTAGGCATAGGAAGAAAAATAATACCGGTCGCACAGCACGGTCCGGCCTTTGTTCACCAGGGCTTCCACCCCCGTATCCGGGGTCACCAGGTGATCGGTCCGGTCTGCGGCAAACAGGGCCGCCAGGGTCCGGGGATCGATGGGGATCCGGCCGGCCAGCATTTGACGGATCAGGGATCCCACAGGACCGTCCGTGGGTTCACACGTGGTCACGGTATCGATGCCCATGCGGGTGAGCCGGTGTTGTATCCGCGCCATCTGGGTGGTTTTGCCGGACCCGTCCAGTCCCTCGAACACCACAAATCTGCCGTTTTCCATGTGCCTCGATATTGTCTGGTTTGTTCTTGTCACAACAGCGGCAGTTATACCAGTATCCGGACCCCGTGACAAGACCGGATCGAGTCATTACCCCTCCCCCGGTGTTGACGGCCGTGCTTCTGCGCCACTTGAAGGACTAAAAACAGAGTAAGGGTTACAGCGGGAGCAGGGTTTATAACTCGCCTGAACCGCGTCTTCTGTGGATTCTACCGCTGGTTCTTCAGCGGCTGGCGCTTCAACTACTGACGCTTTGACTACGGATTCTTCAATCACAGCTTCCTCAACTGGGGGTCGTGATCCTTTTTAGGACGCAGGGTTTCACGATTCAAATAAATCATTACCCCGCCGATAATCATTTGTCGAGTAGACATCTATTACATCCTATACTTCATTGTATGTGAGGAAATGACATCCCTCACAGAACCCGCCGTGCGGTTTTCCCGCAACGGGCTCTTCGCTAATATTCACTTTGACTGCCATAACGTGTCTGTTACAGCCATCTTCGGTGTAAAGTCGCTTTCTTTCATTGTATTTTTTTGTCACTCCTTCACAAATTCGCCATTCTAATTTTGTCGAGCCACAATCATCCGGCATTCCCCTTTACCACACTTTCTGGGTGTCACCTTGTCTTGCAAAACGGATAGTTTCTGTTTTTCCAATAAAGAAAAGAATTCATTTTCATATGTTGCTTTTCCAAAATCAATGGAGGTGAGGTACTTTAATTTTGGTTTGGTAAAGTCTAATAACCAGGATTTTTTTTTAAACATGGTTTGAAAAAATACGATTTCGCCGTCAGGATGAAGGTGGCTTTTTACTTTATCTAAAATCAATGGCTGATCATTAAACAGCATAAAGCTCATACTAAAAAGAACAAAATCATAACATTCATTATTGGGCGGGGAAAAGTATTCAATAGGCTCATGATAAATGGTTAGATGATCCTGAAGATGATATTTTTTGATTAGGCGCTTACAATTCTTTAAATAAACCTTATTGATATCTATTCCTGTTATGCTTAGTTGCTTGGATCTAATTAAAGGGTGAAATGTTTGTAACATCTTGCCATTGCCGATTCCAATATCTAAAATTTTTGAATCACACGGAAAATATTCTAAACAACTTTTATAGCTATGGTTCGTAAAATCATTGATGATGCGGTTATAGAGCAGGTTTCTCATTTTTTTGATTTAATCCTTTACATTCTTTTATATTTTTTATTGATCTTCAGTAATCGATTTACACGTCAGCCAATATAACTCAATATATACACAAGCCCGATGTATCGAATTGCCCGAGGAACCAATGCATAAGCTACAAAATCTCTAATGCGTAATCTAAAAATTCCGCCTAGGATAGGAAAATAAGGTAACGGTGTCAATGCCAGGATCGTCAATCCAAACTTGCCATATTTTTGAAAAATTCCGATCGCCTTGCTCATATTCTGTTTCTTTACTGTGTAGTGTAAGATGGATTCGCCATATACCATGCCCAAATGATAACCGATAAAACCCGCAAGAAAACTTCCGGTAATAATACTGACCAACAGGTAGAACGGGTTCATCTTGATTACGACGCCAATAGCAAGAAATAA
>JAABUD010000109.1 GCA_011389555.1 Desulfotignum sp.
AGAATCCAGCCATTGCTTTTTTGGCTGCCCGTTTTAAAAACAAGGGTCAGCTGGGTTGCCATGGTTTTGAGCATTGAATTGTTTTCCTGATTTGTAAGGGTCAAACAGACATTTTTTGACTGTTGTATATCATACCGCACATCCTAGGCCAACGGTTTTTACCAAAATGACGTTGTACAGGTCAAAAGACTGTTTCATAGTGAAGATAATTTCTTGACAAAAAAAAAGTCCGACTTTAGGATACGGGATGGCTATCAAATTCTGTGGGGTTCTGAAACCGATATTTCCGGACGTCCGTCTGACAGGATAAATGATAACAGCAGTCGTACCGATAACGGGCAGCCGCATGACACCATGAAGATTTTATCTTTTATCCTTCAAAAAATTAAAACCGCTGTAATGGATCTGCTGCCCATTATCCTGGTGATCGCGTTTTTTCAGCTGATTGTTATCAGACAACCCCTGCCCGAGCTGGGAGAGGTGATTTTCGGTGCGCTGCTGGTGGTGGCAGGGCTGGTTCTGTTTGTCCAGGGGCTTGAAATGGGACTGTTTCCCATTGGTGAAGCCATGGCGTATGCGCTGGCCAGAAAAGGCAGCCTGTTATGGTTGCTGGTGTTTGCCTTTGCCCTGGGATTCTCCACCACCATTGCCGAGCCGGCCCTGATTGCCGTGGCAGCCGAAGCTGCCGATATCGCAGGCAAAGGCGGGCTGATCGATCCGGATCAAAAATCGTTGAACACCTATGCCCTGGGGCTTCGTATCAGCGTGGCGGTTTCCGTGGGCCTGGCCATCCTGGTGGGGGTCATCCGTATCCTCAAGGGCTGGCCCATCCATTTTTTGATCATCGGCGGGTATGTGGTGGTGATGCTCATGACCATCATCGCCCCCGAAGAGATCATCGGTATTGCCTATGATGCCGGCGGGGTCACCACCTCCACCATCACCGTGCCGCTTGTGGCGGCCCTGGGCGTGGGACTGGCATCCTCCATCCAGGGCAGGAGCCCGCTGCTGGACGGATTCGGACTTATTGCGTTCGCTTCACTGCTGCCCATGATTTTTGTCATGGGATACGGACTGCTGATTTTCAACTGATAAAAGAAAGGGTTCGCCTTTGGAATTTTTGATGGATTTTGTGAAAATACTGGTGGCCACCGGCAGGGATGTGCTGCCGATCATCCTTTTGATCGGGGGATTTCAGCTGCTGGTCCTTCGTCAGCCCATTCCTCACCTGGGGCGTGTGCTGGTGGGCGGTGTGTATGTGGTGATCGGGCTGGCTTTGTTTCTGGCAGGTCTTGAAAAAGCGCTGTTCCCCTTAGGTAAAATCATGGCAGCCCAGCTGTCCGACCCCGTGTTTATCTACGGCACCCCGGATCCGCCGGCCCTGGCAGACTGGACCGCCTATGGATGGGTGTATCTGTTTGCCGCCATGATCGGATTTGCCACCACCATTGCCGAACCCTCCCTCATTGCCGTGGCCTACAAGGCCAGTGAGGTATCCATGGGCACCATCAGCCAGTGGGGCCTGCGGATTACGGTTGCCATCGGGGTGGCTGCGGGCATCAGTCTGGGCACCTTCCGCATTGTCACGGGCACCCCGCTGTACCTGTACATTCTCGTGGGGTATGTCATGGTTCTTTTCCTGACCCTGGTATCCCCGAAAAATATCATCGCACTGGCCTATGATTCCGGCGGGGTCACCACCTCCACCGTGACCGTGCCCCTGGTGGCTGCCCTGGGCCTTGGCCTGGCGTCCACCGTGCCGGGCCGCAATCCCGCCCTGGACGGGTTCGGTCTGATTGCCTTTGCCAGTCTGTTTCCCATCATATCGGTGCTGGGATATGCCCGGCTGGCCGTGTGGATGACCCATCGTAAAACCCGAACAGCGGAGAAAACCTATGCGGTTTAAACTTATTTTATCCTCGGTAAAAGCAGAGATTACCGACAAGATTGTGGATGCCGTCAAAAAAGAGGGCGCCACCGGTGCCACCATCATTCCCGCCAGAGGGACCGGCATCAAAGAAGCGAAAACATTTTTCGGCCTGACCCTGGAAGCCCAGACCGATATCATCATGCTGCTGGCGGAAGAACATGTGGCGGAAAAACTGTTGACCATCATAAAAACCGCCGGAGAATTCGGCAAACCCGGTACCGGTATCGCGTTCATGCTGCCGGTGGAGCATGTGGTGGGCCTGGAAAGCCAGATGGAAAAATTCAAGCAGAAAGCCCGGGACAGTTACCTGTAACTGCTTGACGAGGCCACTTTTTTAAATGATGACACTTTTTTAAGGAAGGTACTGTATGGAACCGGATAAACCCAGAATCGTTCGGGTCAGGGATGTGATGCACAAGGGGATCATCTCCATTGACGGCATGGCCACTACCCGCGAAGCTGTGAACAAAATGAAGGAACACAACGTATTCTCTGTTCTGGTGAACAAACGGCATGAGGACGATGCCTGGGGAATTCTGGTATCCCAGGATATTGTCAAAGGAGCGATTTTGCCGGGCCGGTCCCTGGATGAGGTGAATGTGTATGAAGTGATGACCAAGCCGGTGATCACCGTACCGGCGAACATGGATATCCGCTATGCGGTGCGGCTTATCTACCGGGCCGGTATCCGCCGGGCACCGGTGGAGGACAAGGGGGATCTGGTGGGGATGATCTCCCTGATTTCGTTAATCCTCGATGAAAACGTGTTTTGAAATATCACCCCGATTTGACCGGTGATGTAAATCCCAGGGGCTTGACGGCAAGTATGGAACACATCAGCTGATGAAAAACAGCCTCTGCTGTGTTGCCGATCTGATCGCCAGGGATTTGCGTCCTGAGAACCCGGAAGAGGTCAGCTATCATGCGGCAACCCTGGCAGATCAAATCAGAAAAGATTTGATCGCACAGAGGATATCTTTTTGCTTTGAAACGGTTTTCTCCCACCGGAATGGGCAAAGGATTTACTCCCCTCATAAGGCAAGGTCCCTGTGCTGCCGGCATGCTTTCATCCGCCGGTGCCAGGGTCAGCTTTAAACCAAACGCCTGCAGAACTTTTACGACAGCATCAAATGTAGGAGCGCTATTTCCAGACAGGGCTTTATACAGGCTTTGCCGGTTCAGGTCGGCTTTCTGTGCAATTTTGGTCATTCCCCTGGCCTTTACCACCGAAACAATTTTGTATTGACCGAGTTGAAAAAAGCAAGTATATAATTAGTTGTTTAGCTAATTATATGGATATGTCAGATGACAAACCAGAGGTAAGATGGATAAGACACTTTTAAAACTCAAGGCCCTGGCCGATCGAAACCGGTTCAGGATTTTCGGGGCACTGACGCAGTATGAAGAGCTGTGTGCCTGCCAGATCACGGAACTGTTACAGGTTTCTGGAGCCACGGTTTCACGGCACCTGGGCATTCTGGTCACGGCCGGGCTGGTAAAGAGCCGGAAAGAATCCCGATGGGTCTATTTTGCCCTGGATGAGGGCTGTGACGAAATGGACAACATCCTGGACTGGCTGCTGTCCCGGCTGCGCCTGTCGGATCAGATACAGGCGGATCTTGAGATGCTTGATGGGATCATGGCGGTGTCAAAGGAAGACCTTTGCCGGCAACAGCGTGGAGAGGCCTGCTGCCCGGCGCAAAAAAAGGAAAAAGCACATGGGTGATCAGAAATTGAAGATATTGTTTCTGTGCACGGGAAATGCGTGCAGAAGCCAGATGGCCGAAGGATGGACCCGGCATCTAAAGGGGGATGTTATCGAGGTGTTTTCCGCAGGAGTGGAAACCCACGGTGTGGACCCTAATGCTGTGGCCGTTATGAAAGAGGCGGGAGTGGATATTTCCGGCCACCGGTCCAAACATGTCACAGAATTTCAGGACAAACAAATGGATGTGGTGATTACGGTGTGTGACCAGGCAAAAGAATCCTGCCCCTTTTTTCCTCTGGCCGGTAAAAAGGTCCACCGGGGATTTGCAGATCCCCCGGCCCTGGCAAAGGAT